>JANMSG010001152.1:0-4644 GCA_031389065.1 Acidobacteriota bacterium
TTCGCGGCAGCGATTTCAGCAATGTTGAACCCGTCACCTAAGATTAGTGTTCCCGATATTCATCAATCAGACTACTTGTTTGAGAGCCATTTGATGCGTAATGAAGTTGCAGGTCTAATCGCCAGAATTGAGAATGCCCCGCTCGATGAGGCGATAAAAACCATGTGGAGTTTGATAAGACATAAAGAAAAAAAGGGAGACTATTACCCGGAAGGCCGTATGAATGTTGGTATCATCCACGCGGTCAAAGGGGAATATGTCAATGCGCTAAACGCATTGGAACGAGCTGCCTCGCTTTACAAAAGCATTACGGTTATGAAGAGCGAGATGAAAAGAGATAAAGAGGCCGAGAAGCTGCGCAATGAAGCGCATTATCAACTCGGACGAGTGCTCTTTGAAAGCGAGCGCGATTTCAACAAAGCGGTGAGCGAGCTCAACGAAGCTACCCGGCTCGACCCTGGAAATGTGCGGGCTTATTATTATCTGGGACAGGCGATTCGTGAAATGGTTGAACGCGAGACGCTTTCAAAAGCCGAAGAGGCGCTCAAGACCTATCTCATCAGAGGCGCGCCGCTTGGATATGAAGATGAGGTAAGAGAATTTCTTGGCTCGCGTAAGATGCAGGGAACCGGCGCTGGTTGAGCGCCTGAATCCATTGCCACGAGCTGATGTTCATTGAAAAATAATCGTATAACGTGAGCCTGCGGAGCAGGCGACAGCATACAGCCCCGTGCGTCAGCGCGGGGTGAGCAAGCCAGGCAGATTTCACGAGCCCGTGAAACGGGCGATAGATTTACTGCACCGATCTATCACCCGCTTCGCGGACTCGGAGACAATTTTGTCGCTCCTGACCCAGCGTTGCGCTGCGCTGCACACTGGGCTTTATGCTTGCGCCCGCCTACGCGGGCTTGGCGGATTATTTTTTCAATGAACATTAGCTGAACGCACGTCGAATGATACAAAAAAGCTATATTCATCTCGGTCTTAGGCAAGGAGGAAGAAGATGGCGAATATCATTTATCAAAATTTCGATCTACTTATCGAACGCGAAGCGGTCAGTCGAAATTACGCTGTGAAAGTATTGCGTGCGGGCGGCGGTGACGCGCGCTCAAGCTTCTCTTTCACGGAACTCAGTCTCGCCGCAGATGCACAGGATATCGCACAGGGAACCACAAACGGCACCGCAGCAACTCGTGATATGGACACAGGCGAAGATGATACAAGTTCAATCATTCGCGCCAAGGCTCCGGCCTTCGAGCAGGCAAAAAACTTTGGCAGCCTTCTGTTTAACGCCGTCTTCAAACCTGACATCTATATTTCCTTCAAATCAAGCATGGATCAGGCGCGTTTGCGAAATGCGATGGTGCGCCTTCGTCTCAACCTCACACAGGTTCCTGAACTGGCGAATCTTCCCTGGGAATATCTGCACAATGCCAAACTCAATCATTTCTATGCGCGATTTATCAATACGCCTCTGGTGCGCTATCTGGAGCAAGGCGATCCCATAGAAGCGCTCGAAGTTACTTTGCCGCTTCGCGTCTTGGTGGTGATCTCAAATCCGCAAGGTTCCGGCGTCCTCGATGTAGAGCGCGAGTGGAAGGTTCTTAAAGAATCGCTCAAAGATTTAGAAGCGCAAAATCTGGTCGAATTGGAGCGCCTGGACAAAGCGACGGTCGAAGCTTTGCAAGATCGCCTGATTGAGCGATTCGTCACACGCCCTTATCACATTTTCCATTTCATAGGTCATGGCGATTTTGATGCAAGCAAGAAGGAAGGACGACTCTTGTTTGAACATGAAGATGGCAGCCGGAACCCCGTGCCCGGTAAAAATCTTGCGGAGTTGCTGCGCGATTACACCACTTTGCGACTGGCAATTATCAATTCCTGTGAAGGGGCGCGAACCTCTGAAAGCGATTCCTACAACGGCACCGTGCAAAACCTTTTGCGGCACGCCATGATTCCAGCCGTCATCGGTATGCAATTTGAAATCACTGATACTGCTGCCATCAGTTTTACGAAACGATTTTACAGCACCCTCGCCGCAGGTTTTCCAGTTGATGCGGCACTTTCGCAAGCGCGTATGTCTATTTTCCAAAGCGGCAATGAAGTCGAATGGGCGACACCGGTTTTGTATCTGCGCTCCGACGATGGCAACCTCTTTTCAATCGGCACAACCAGGCAGCTACAAGTACAACCTTTGCCGGAGCTTGGCACTGCGCCGCACCCTCTGGAAGCGCATTTTCAACACTTGATAGATGCGCTTCTCAAAGGTCAACTGGTGGTGTTTACGGGGCTCGATATTAATCTTTATGGCAGACAAAGCGATCAGAACTGGAAGCGCGGACAAGACCTGCCGGGTATTGATGAACTGGCGGCTCATTTGGCGGCGAAATACAAATATCACGGTTCGGACAAACCCGATCTTGCAGCCATTTCGCAATACGTTGCGGTAAAAGAGAGAAAGATCGCGCCACTTTATGAAGAAATATCTTCGATATTCAGTGGTCTCTTTGAACCTACGCCGGTGCACGCGTTGCTGGCGCGCATTCCACAACTACTGAGTGAGCGCAATGCTTTGCGCGCCGCTGATCCGTTGTTACGGCGCTTCATCATTGTCACTTCGAGCTATGACGATTTACTGGAACGCGAATTTAATAAAGGCTTCAAAAACTTCCACGTAGTCGCTTACTTAGCCACGGGTAAACAGCGCGGCAGGTTTCAACATACTCGCATTGAGGGAGGGCGCGCCGAACCACCCATACTGATTGAAAGTCCCAATGATTATCGCGGTTTTTCAGATCAAGATCCGGTGATCATCAAGCTGCCGGGCACGCTCGACACCATAAACTTCGACCACAGGTTTGCGATTACCGAAGATCACTTCTTTGATTACCTGACACACAAAGACCTGACGGAACTTTTGCCGCCGCAATTGACCAGCAAACTCAAACGCAGCGGCCATCTTTTTCTCGGCTATAGTTTGCGAGATTGGAATTCGCGCGCTTTGCTCTACCGCATCTGGGACGATCAAAAGCCAGGCTATTTATCTTGGCTTGTTCATCCACATCCGCAAGAAGCCGACGAGCAATTTGGCGAAGCCTGTGACATAGAGGTGATACAGGCTGACTGGCCCGATTATATATCCGCGCTCCGAGAAAGAATCGAGAGCATACCGCGCAATGTTTGAGATTGCGCCTATTCATCCATAGCGAGAATATTTATGAATGGAATCGAGCGACCACAATCCCCTTATGTTGGACTGGCACCGTTCTCAGAAAAAGACGCGCCGTTTTTCTTTGGACGTGAAAAGGAGCGCGAAATCATCACGGCGAATCTTCGCGCGGCGCGCTTGACTCTCTTTTACGGTCCCAGCGGCGTCGGCAAAAGCTCTGTGCTGCGCGCCGGCGTCATGTATCATTTGCGTGAACTGGCGCGTCAGGAACTTAAAGAATACGGCATGCCGAGTTTCGCCGTCGTCTATCACAAATCCTGGGCTGCCGAATCTTCAAGAGTCGAAGACTCGCACAGTAACGATCCCATCGAAGGGATTGCTGACAGCATACATAAAGCCATTGCTGATGCGTGGAATGATCAATCGCTTGAGGCTCCACCGCTTTCTGCTTCGCGCGATTTGACCAAGCTGGTTGCCGCCTGGCAGGAAAAATTCAACCTTGAACTCTTAATTATTCTTGATCAGTTCGAGGAGTATTTTCTCTATCGCTCGAATGAAGAAAGCGAAGGCACCTTCGCTACGGAATTTCCAAAATTGATCAATCGCCTCGACCTGCCCGTCAGATTTCTGCTCTCGATGCGCGAGGACTCAATATCGAAACTCGACAAGTTCAAAAGTAAAATCCCTATACTTTTTGACAACCGTTTACAGATCGAACATTTGCGCGTTGAAGCGGCGCGCGAAGCCATCGAACAACCGATTGCCGTCTACAATGAGCTATTTCAAACCAACGAGACAAAATATGAACTGGAAAAAGGGCTGGCTGATGCAGTATTAAAAGACAAAATCGCCATCGGCGTCACAGGACAGGGCAAGATGCAGGAGGACGCTTCGCGATCTCGTGTGCAAGCCCCTTATCTGCAACTGGTGATGACCAGAATATGGGAAGAAGAGCAGAAGATGAAATCCACCATACTGCGCAATGAGACGTTTTTGAAAAAACTTGGAGGAGCAACCAAAATACTACAGACCCATCTCGATGCAGCGATGAATCAATTATCGAAATACGAGCAGCACGTCGCCGCGAAATTTTTTAATTATCTGGTAACCCCCGTCGGCACGAAAATGGCGCAAACCACATCTTCGCTATATATTTACACCAAGATTAGAGAGCAGAGATTGCTCCCTGTTCTGGAGAAACTCTCATCATCGAAAGGGCGCATACTCAATCCTGTGAGCATACAGGTGGGCGACAGTCAACAAGCGGGGTACGAGATTTATCATGACGCGCTGGCACCAGCGATACTCGATTGGCGAGTGCGATATAGAGTCAAAGTTGCTTTCCGCCGAACCGTAGGAGTGCTGATGGTACTGTGCGCGCTATCGCTCGCCTTGGGAGTTTACGCGTACCAGAAGAAAGGAAAAGTTTCACAAGCGCAGGTAGCGGAGATCGAAGAGAAAGCCAATCATAA
>JANMSG010000029.1:0-11282 GCA_031389065.1 Acidobacteriota bacterium
AAAATCCTGTCTTAACAAACAGGGCCACCTCTGACTTGCTGTTGGGCTGCGTCGTTGCCGCAAAATCGCCAATGACGCAGCCCTCCGTTAGTTACACAAGCTTGGTTTTTCTAATTGGCAAGTCTCGAACCCGCTTGCCGGTTGCTGCAAAAATTGCGTTACAAATCGCCGGTGGCACAGGCGGCACACCCGGTTCGCCTACGCCTGCGGGCGGCGCTTCGCTCGACACCAGATGAACGTGCGTCTTCAAGGGAACGTCAGTGATTCGCGCAACCTGAAAATCGTGAAAATTCGATTGCTCAATCGCGCCTTTGGCGGCGGTGATTTCGCCAAGCAGAGCGAGACTGGTGCCGAACACTGACGCACCTTCAAATTGCGCCCTCACGCGGTCAGGGTTGATGACTCTGCCGACATCTGCGGCAATGTCTACACGCGGAATCCGCAGCTTGCCCTTGTCATCAACTTCGACTTCGACAACTGCTGCAACATAACTCAGGAAACTCCAATGCGCCGCGATCCCTAACGCTCGCCCTCTCGTCGGTTTCTTCTTCGCCCAGTCGGATTTTTCCGCCGCCAATTCTATGACGCGGCGCAATCGAGCCGTATCAAGCGGGTGTTTTGCCGCCAGCGGGCTGCGCGATTGCAAATCAACAATTCGTGCCTTACCAAGCACGTCCAGGAGATATTCCACCGAATCACGCTTTGCCATCTGTGCCAGTTCATCGACAAAAGAATGAATGGCGAAAGCGTGCTGAATATTGGCGACAGCACGCATCCAGCCGAGTCTGACGTGATGCTTTGCGGGACCGTTTTCGGCGCGGTGATTGGCAATATCAAACGGCAGATTTGTCCATCCCATGCCCAGTTCACCGGCGCTGGCAGAAGTCGCGGCGGGATTAAACGTAGACATCATAGATGGAAAGGCGCTGCGTTGCAGCCAGGCAGTCGGGCGACCTTTGTCATCCACTGCGGCTTTCAGATACAACGCCGAAACCGTATGGTAGTAATCAAAACGTATATCATCCTCGCGCGTCCAGGTTACCTTGACAGGTTTGCCCAAAGCTTTCGACAGCAAAGCCGCTTCGGCTACATAATCGGGTTTTGATTTACGCCCGAAGCCGCCGCCGAGCAGAGTGACATGGCATTCAACATTTTTCTTATCAATGCCGAGCGCAGCGGCAACCGTGTCCTGTACAGCTTGCGGGTTTTGTGTAGCCGTGTGTATGACCGCTTTGCCGTCTTTGAAATCTACCACCGCGGCAGGCGGTTCCATAGGCGCGTGTGACAGAAGCGGCACGTAATATTCCGCCTCGTGAGTTTTCCCGCCTTTGGCAAACTCTGCATCTACATCGCCGATATTCCGCACAACCTTTTGCGGTTTGCGGACGGTTTCCAGCAGAGATTCTTTGTACTTGACTGAATCAAAACTGGCGTTGTCGCCCGCTTCCCATTCGACCTTGAGTTTTTCGCGTCCCTTCATCGCCGCCCAGGTGTTGTTGGCAATCACCGCCACACCGCCTAATGCCTTAAATCCATGCGGCGGTGTAAAACCGGGTAGTACGACTGTCTGCTCCACGCCACGCACAGCGCGAGTCTCCTTGTCATCGAAACTCTTGAGCTTGCCTCCCAAGACAGGCGAGCGCTCAATCGAGGCATGGACCATACCCGGCATCTTTGCGTCAACGCCAAAGATACCTTTGCCTGTGCAGATGTCTTCGCGGTCAACGATAGGCATGTCTTTGCCTATGTAGCGATACTCTGTCGGAGATTTGAATTTCAATTCTTCTTTCTTTGGCACAGAGCGTTTCGCCGCAAGCGTCACCAGTTCGCCAAAGCCGAGTTTGCGTCCGCTGCCACTGTGAACGATGAAATGATTCTGCGCTTTGCATTCGCCTACAGGCACAGCCCATTTCTCAGAAGCGGCAAGTTCGAGCATCAGGCGAGCCGTGGCTCCTGCTTCGCGCATCGCGTCATAGTAATCGCGAATCGAACACGAACCGTCCGTATTTTGCGAGCCATATTTTTGATCGCCCAGAGCCTGTTCAATTCTCACGCGCTTCCAGTCTGCTTCCAGTTCATCGGCAAGCACCGCAGGCAAGACGCTGCGAATGCCCGTGCCCATTTCCGAGCGATGCGCAACGATAATCACTGTGCCATCGGTTTCCAGTCCCAGATAAACGCTCGGTGTCCAGGCAGCGCCATCGGCTGTAACGCTTCCGGCAGAATTAGCGGCAAGAGTTTCAAGTGGCAAAAGACGCGCGCCCAGTACCAGCGCGCTTGCGGAAAATACCCCGCCTAAAAATGTGCGACGACTGACCAGTTCAATGCAGCTCATTTCTTCTCACCTCCTGTCACTTTGTTGGCGACTGCGGGTTTGGCATTGGCTTTGCCGGTCGGTACTTTGCCGGTCGCGGCAACTTTAATCGCTGCGCGAATGCGGTCATAGGTTCCGCAACGGCAGATGTTGCCTTTCATCGCCGCGTCAATGTCTGCGTCAGTAGGCTTGGCTTTCTGTTTGAGTAATGCCGCAGCCTGCATAATCTGTCCTGTCTGACAATAACCACATTGCGGCACGTTAACCTCTTGCCATGCCAATTGCACCAGATGCTGCCCCTTAGGATTTAACCCTTCGATGGTGACCACATCTTTGCTGGCTGCGCTCTGCATAGGCGTTTGGCAACTGCGAACCGCCGCGCCGTTGACGTGAACCGTGCAAGCGCCGCATAACCCTGCGCCGCAGCCAAACTTCGTACCTGTCAATTGAATATCGTCGCGCAGATACCACAACAGAGGCATTTCAGGGTCGCCATCAAATTGTCTGGCAATCCCGTTAACTTTCAATCTAATCATTGTACTTTCTCCCGAAGTCCATAAAGATTATGTCGAAATACAAGCAAGACGTAGCGGCGTGATTTCGTAGCTGCGCCACACTTGAAAATAATCGCTCAAGCGAGCGAACTCGGCGTGAAGTCATGTTATGCAATAATAGAAACGATGTCTTCATGTTGTAGTTTCTCAGTAACCGCTTCTCTAGTCGAGTTGGTTTTCACTTTCGTGCATCACCTCAAGTTATTCAGGACTCGGCACTGCGACCTTTGCCGCATTTAATTTTCCCGTCAATCAACATCTTTGCTACAACGCTCTCACCCAACTGCCCGGGCATTTTACCTGTGATTCACAATTGACGCAGAGAGCGAAAGAGAAATCTTTGCGCGACTTTGCCTCTTGGCAGAAAATCCCTTTTCGCTTAAACAATCCTCTTTTTCGCACCAGGCTAACGCCAAATCAGAGCCACTTCCTTTATGAATTCTTATCGAGTCTTTGAAACCTCTCACAGAGAAGTTGGCGGCAATTCGTGACTTGCATTGAATTGCCACCTTCAACAAATTCCTGAAATCGTTAACTTTGTTGCTTGAAGCGATAGGTACCCTCCGGGGTTTTTTCACGATAGGCATTGTGACAGCCAGCGCAGTTACCAAAGAGCCCGCGCAGGCTGGTTCCCGCTTTCTCGAAATCGTTGGCTTTTGCAGCCGCTTCAACTTCACCGGCGGCGGCGGCGGCTTTCTTCGACCACTCGATGGCATCGTCTTTTTTACGAGCTTTCCAGAAATCTTCGGACTTCTTGAAAATTTCCGCCAGCGTCGCCGCATCTTTAGCTGCCGCTTCCGGCACCTTTCCTTGAATGTTAGTGCGTAAACTGCCCATCGTCACGTTTACCGCCTGCATCCATTTTTCGTACTCCTTCTCATCTGCAGTTTGCGTCATCGAGCCCAAACTCATGAACGCCGCAAAAACCAAAACCATAGTTACTTTCATTCTTTCTCCTATTCTTGAATAAACTCTCTTCGCAAACGCGAAGCGTATGAGCCTTTACGGCGTACATCCAGGAATAGTTACGGAGATACTTTTGGCAAACCTTTTAACAGAGTCTGCTCAAACCAGTTGACCATAGCGGCGCTGGCGCGTTTGGCATCTTCACCGCGAAAACCGTGACCTGCACCTTCGATGATGATGAGTTGCGTCTTCACATTATTCTTCTGGAAGGCTTCGTAAATAATCTTGCTATTACTGACCGGAACCAAGTCATCTTTATCACCGTGAATGAGCAGGGTGGGCGGATCATCGGCTGACACATGGACAATTGGCGAATAATCCGGTGCTTTCTCTTTCTCGAAATTCAACGCCGGAAAGCGATCCGGTTTCCCGTCTATGGGTATCGGATTGACGCCGCGCGTAATCTGGCGCAGGTCAACCGGTGGGAAATAAGCTACGACTGCCGCAACGCGGTCGCTCTCTTTCAGAAAATCCTCTTTGGCGTTGGGGTCGCCGTTGTCAGATGCTGTGCCAAGCACGAGCGACAGATGCCCGCCGGCGCTGCCCCCGAAAACCCCCAGCCGATTTGCGTCAACGCTCCAACGTTTGGCGTTGAAACGGATAAAGCGAACGGCTCGCCGAACATCCGCGACGATTTCGGGAATGAAATACTTAGGGCTGCTGCCATGACGGACGGCGATAACCGTAAAGCCTTTGTTCAATAGCTCTTGAAATCGCGTCGCCGCCTGTTGTGGTGGGCTGTAAGACGACACCCAACCGCCGCTGACCATGAAAATAACTGCCGCGCCATTGGCGTTCGCCTTGGGCTTCAATACATCAAAGGTCAAAGCCATGCCGTCTTTGTGTCCATAAACTACGTCCGGTGTAATATCCACTGCGGGCGGAACTGAAGTCTGTGTTGTCGCACTGCTAGTCTGCGTAAGCGCACTGACAGCCAGCATCAAAACCAAAAGGATCGAACAGGTGATTCTCATAATTTTTTCTTTCTCCCTACGAGTGCCCGGCAATTTTGGTAATGGAATAATGCTTTGCTACTTACTCTTAGCCCGCGAATGCGGGCGTAAGCATAAAGCCCCGTGCGTCAGCGCGGGTAGGCGAGCAACCCCCATCTCTAACTAGCCCGCGAAGCGGGTGATAGATATTTCAATCGCAAGCTCTATCGCCCGCATACGCGGGCTAGCGTCAATCATCAATTACTACCCAGCGCTCGGCTTCGCTCCACACTGGGCTTTATGCTTTCACCCGCTTCGCGGGTTCCTTTCTTCCTGCATCTTTTCTTTCTCCTTAACAAGTGTCCAGTCATTTCGTCCTGCAAAATCTAACGCAACTGTTGCAGCTTGCCACCTTTTGCCGAGAGCATCAGCTTGACAATTGTTTCGGTGACTTTTGGCTCAAGCCCTTCGGTATGCCCTTTATCAAGGCGAATGATGTCTGCAACAACCAGACCATTTTTGCAATTAGGATAGACGAACGCCTCGGCTTTACCGGGGCGCGCCTTGAGTCCCCACACGGGGTTCGCGTTTGGTTGTTCACGCCCATCATAGATATACCCAGCCTTGATATCCACGATCTCCTGCGGTTTGCGCCGCGCGCCGCACGCCAATTTTTGCGCCCAGCGCGAGTTGTCAGGCAAGCCTGTGGCTGGCAGTTCGTGCTGACCTGAAGTGTAGATGTGCGAGAATTCGCCGCTCGGCAGCACAGACGCATCAGCCACCAGTCGCATCTCTGTTGGGGCGGCTCCGGGCGTTGCGCTAGTCGAGGGTGGTGGAGTTGCTCCGGGCGGCGGACCTCCGCCAGAACCGCTTGGAATTGCTGCGCGCACTTCACTGCGTTTTGAACCGAGCCGTCCGCCTGAAAGACTGACCCACCCATCTACTCTGTCACGGTAGAAGTCCGTGAGCAGAAGCCGATTGGAAGTCTGCCCACCCTGAGAATGCCCGGCCAGCCAAAACGCTTTGATGTTCTGCTTGCCAAGTTGGTCAACAACCGAAGTAACGATGTTCTGTAGATATTCGTCGTCCGTCTGAGACCATACCCGCCGCGGTGAGTACGGCGTAGCAATGACCAAACGGTATTTGTCCACGTAATCTAAGAGCGGGAAATAGTGGCGTTGCCAGTTCCCATACGAGCCGCCGCCGTGCAGACTGAGAATGAAGGTGACTTTCTCGCCCTTCTTCAGGTCGCAAGGGTAATCCAGGAAGTAGTTGCGACCGGTCTTCGGCTCGACCACAGGCCCACCACTTGTCACCATCTCGCCGGGGCAGTCCTTATCGGGACAATGCAGCACGGGAGGTTTGGCGCATGTTGTCCCCGTAAACCGAAAGGGTTGTTGGGCGCTCGCCATTCCAGTAATCGCCAGCAAGATGCTGATAGCAGCTAGCAGTCTGGTCAAATTCAGTCTCTCTTTCATATCGTTCCTATAGGGTTAAGTAGTAGCGCTGCGCCAGCCTCCTGCTGGCATTACTTTCTAATGTTTTACCAGAGCAAGAGGCTGAAGCGCCAAATGGCTTCATTCAATGCCATTGGACTTACTTGGACTGTTGCAGCTTGCCGCCTTTTGCCGAGAGCATCAGCTTAATGAGCTCTTCGGTGACCTTCGGCTCAAGCCCTTCCGTGTGTCCCTTGTCAATGCGGATGACGTCGGCAACGACCCTGCCGTCCTTGCAATCTGGATAGCTATAGACTTGCGCCTTGCCGGGACCTGGCAGCAGTCCCCAGCCTGGACGCAATTGATTGAGACGGCTGCTGTCATAGACATAACCCGCCTTAGTGTCAACAATCTCTGCTCCCTTGCGTTGTGCGCCGCAAGAGTATTTCTTTGCCCACTCCGAGGATTCAGGAATGCCTTTGTCATCTATTTCGCGCTGCCCTGTGGTATAGATGTGCGAGAAATCATGGGTCGGAGGCTCGCGCAAGGCTGCCGCTGCTGCCGCCATAGCCGGATTCGCTCCAGCACTTCCAGCACCACCGGGAGCGCCAGCCGGAGTCACACCAGCAGCAGCAGGAGTAGCGCCTGTCGCCGCCGCCGGACGAGCGCCAGCCGGAGCCGCGCCGGGGAGACCAGTGGGAGCGAAAGTTGCCGAGCGCCCGGGGTTGCCGCCCAAACGTCCACCGGACAGACTGAGCCAACCGTCAACCTTGTCTTTGAAAAAGTCCGTGCGAATAATGCGGTTCGAGGTCATGCCGCCCTGCGAGTGCCCGACAAGCCAGAAGGCGTTGATGTTCTCTTTGCCAATCTGTTCGATGACAAAATTGACGATGTTGTGCAAGTATTCGTCATCAGCCCCAGACCAAGCCCGCGTCGGCGCGTTTGGGGTAGCAATGACCAGGCGGTATTTGTCTTTATAATCCATAATCGGAAAATAGTTGCGCTGCCAGTTCCCGTAAGAGCCGCCGCCGTGCAAACTGAGAATGAAAGTGACTTTCTCGCCCTTCTTCAAGTCGCAAGGATAATCCAGGAAATACGTGCGGCGCGTCTTCATCTCGACGACGTTGCCTTGATTAACCACTATTGCCCCAGAGCATTCACTGTCGGGACAATGTAAATAAGGCGTAGGCGTGCAAGTCGTCCCTGCAAACCGGAAGGGTGCTTCTTGAGCGCTGGCGTAGCCCGCAAACACCAACACGGCGGCGAGTGTTGCCAGCAGTCTGGTCAAACTTCGTAACTCTTTCATGTCATTTTCTCCTCTATAATTTTGATGCCTTGTTATGAAAGAGATTCATCTATCGCTAGACGAACCCTTCCCGCTCTGCTGCACCGACAATTCAATGGTTTTTCTGCCCAGCCGTTTCGCTTTTCGATGCCAACCCCAGATGCTCGCGGAACCACTCGGCGGCGGCATTGGAGCTGATCTCGAACGCTTCGTTGATGTAGATCTCGAAATGCGTAATCTTCGGTATTTCAATAAGCTTCTTTGCGCCTGTCAACACTTCGATAGCTGCATAGGCGTTATCGCGATTATTTATCAACTCCTCTTTTTCAGCGACAATCAACAGCACGGGTCTATCGCCAACGCTTTTCAGATAATGAAACGGGCGGTATTCGGCGACCATCTGATTGGTTTCAATATCCACCATGCGGCGTATGGAAAAGCCTGTCTCAAATTCTGCGCCTTGTCCTGTGCGGGCGCGTTTGATGGCGTCTTCGAGCGCTCTGCCTCTAAGCGGCACAGGTCCTGCGGGCGAGTTCTTGCCGGAGATCGCCGGGACTTGTCCGACTATGGCTTTGACACGCGAATCGAGCGCCGCCGTAACCATCACATTGCCACCGGCAAAACTTGACCCCCAAATGCCTATGCGCTCAGGGTCAACGCCCGGCTCACCTTGCAGGTAAGAGATGGCGTTGCGGTAATCTTCCACCTGTTTGAGAGGAATGAGCCGTGTGCGTTTAAATGTCACGTCGGCTTTGGTGTTGGTGAAGCGCTTATCATCCCTCTCACCATATTTTTTGGGGTCAGCCTTGCCGACTGTTGACTGCGGCGGTGCAACGAAGCTATCGCTTGCCCCCCAGCCGCGATAGTCAATCACCATGGCTACGAGTCCGCGCTCGGCAAATCTCGCGCCGTATTTCTCAATTGAGAAATGCGTCCCAGCCCAGCCTTGTCCAAGCACCACACCAGGTGTTTTGCCGCTTGCGGAAAAATTTTTGGGATAGAAGATTTTCCCATAACAACCCAACCCATCGCTGTAGAAAGTGATCTCTTTGCTCGTCACTCCTTCAGCCAGTTGATACACCCAATCAGCTGGCCACAACCCCGTTTTAATCTTTTTCTCCGGCGTTTTCTCCTGAGTCTTCTCTTGTGCTGGCGCTGTGACTGCCAAAGAGAGCACCAGGCAAACCATCAACGTTATGGTCAAGCTTTTTTTCATAATTGTCCAAATCCCTCAACGGTATTGTTGGCAACGAAACCGCACAGCGCAAAGACCAGGGCGATGGCCAATGAAGTTAATTTGCGTACCATGAATTTCTTCTTTCGCTCAGAATATGTTGGTCGGCAATCGCAACGGCGCAGACGCTTGTTCAGGCTTTCGAAAGCTACGAACAAGCGTCCGCGTCACTGTTACAACTTACGTCATGCGGCTATGGCTTACCCAACTATTTCGGGTCGTTGGCATTGATAAATTTAACAACCTTTCCAGATACTCCTTCGGCATATAATCCGGCGAAATGGCTGTCAAGTGCGACTTGCCGGGCAATATATCGCCGCATGATTTCATCACTCCTTGCCAACAGAGATTGGGGCGTCAGAAAAGTACCGCTGACGCCCCTTTGCATCTATTGCTTAAAAACTGACTCGTGCAGCTAACTGAAAGGCACGCGGCCCGCCGGTGCCAAAGATCGGACTGACGCGCCCTGTCGGTTGCCCAAAGGTAAAAGTCGGGTTGCGACCGGGAGTACCAGCGGGATTTGCCGCAGTTGGCGGCAAGGGTCGAACATAGGCGTTGAGTGTGCCACTGTAACCGGTCAGGTTCGCGATGTTGAAAATATTGAAGCCTTCGGCAACCAGGCTCAACTTGACTTTTTCGCCAATCGGAATGTTTCGTGACACCCGCAGGTCGTGTGTCAGGAAGCTATCTGAATTGGAGAACTTGTCCGGCAAAATGATATACGGGTAAGGCACACCGAGAGAGTCGCGCTGTGCGCGAGTAATCTGACTGGGCAGCGCGTCTTTTGGCGCGGGGATGGTGGCGTTATACTGCTCGACCATCTTTCTAATATCAGCGGCATTGTGACTGCGACCAAAAGTACCGATGCCTGTACCCGGGAGCCTGAAAACAAATGTGCCATCTCCTTCAGGGTCCAAAGTGCCGAGGGAAACCGAATTTGTACTGCCGCTCGACATCTGCATAATTGTTGACACCTGCCAATCATTGAGGATGCCGCGCAGGAACTTCTGGTCGCCTTTGTACTTGGGCAGACTCCAGATGCCGCTGAAGGTAAACTGGTGTTTTGGGATGCCTGTATCGCCGAAACTATTTGAAAAATCGTCGTAGCTTTGGAACCCCGCAAAAGATGTGTATTTGGCTAAGGCGTAAGACCCTGTGAGCTGGAAACCCTGACCAAAACGCTTGTCCAGCTTCAACTGTAGAGCTGTGTATCTGGAGAGGATACCCGGCATCGCATAGAGTATGGGTCCGTTTGAACATTGTGCTTTCGGGTCATTTCGTTGCGTGGCTGTACACGCCGGAAGCACAGAGTTCCGAGCCGTAATCGTGGCGGCACCACTGGCGGATAGTATATAGGTGAAGCGATTCCAACGATTGAGATCAATGAACATGAATTCGGTGGT
Source organism: Acidobacteriota bacterium (assembly GCA_031389065.1). Taxonomy (GTDB): domain Bacteria; phylum Acidobacteriota; class Blastocatellia; order UBA7656; family UBA7656; genus JACQDB01. Next base: position 10,125 of record JANMSG010000029.1, read on the forward strand.
GCCGAATTTGACTCCCCGACGTTGGACAAAATCTGCCGAAACCGACAGATTGCGTACGATCTCGCGTTGTACGCCGAAATTGAAATGGATGGTATAAGGCGTCGTGTAGTTCTCGTCGAAAAGCACGTCGAGATTTTGCGGACCGGCGGCTGTCTTGCTCAGTTCAATGTTACGAACGGAGAGGTCCTTGCCATTGTAAAGCAGATTGGTTCCCAGCACTGCTCTGAGGCTTGGAATCAGATTTAATAGCTCCTGCCCGGTAAAATTCGCCGGAGTGGTAAAATTCAGTAAAGCGGGCTGACCGGGCTGACCCGGCACGAATTTCGGGTTTGCTACAGCGGCGGAGGTTAGCTGGCTCAAACCTGCGCCTGCGGGGCTGATGAGCAAGCGATCATTCAACTTCAGATAACCGATGTTCAAAGAAGCATGGTGCACTGAGGCGCTTCCGCGTATGACGGTCTTGTCATTTGGCGACCAGGCAAAACCCAGCGCCGGGTCGAAATTATCATAATCGTAAGGAATCTTGCCAAGCGCAATGCCTAAGGGTTTGACATATGCGGGGCGGTCAAGGTCATGGTAAACCTGGTTATTTTCAAACGACCAGCCGACTCCATAATTTAGGGTAAAGCGCGGGCGAATCTGCCAGGAATCCTGCCCGTAGAAGCGCACATGATTGTTTCTCATCAGCCGCTGTCGCTCATAATTGACCGGGCTGCGCCCGTCTCCTATGCCTATGCTCAAGGTGCCGTTGATCGGCAGTTTCAGCAGGTCATCAAAGCTCGGCACAGTTGTAGAGCCGGGTTTCAAGCTTGCGGGAAGAGCAGCATAAATGGCTGCAGCACCTATCGCAGTCGAAGCGGCAACGGCTGCCGGAGAAAAGAGCGTGAACGATCCCTGATCGTTTCGATTCCAACTGCCATGACCGTAAGAATGTTCCAAATTGCCGCCAAAGCGCACACGATGTGCCCCTTTCGTCCAACTGACATTGTCGGTGTATTGATAGCTGCGCAGGTAGCGAGATTGCGGCACGTTGGTGTCATTGCCAATAATCACCCCGCCGAAAAAGGTGATGCGAGGACCGCCCACACCGAAGCAATAGATAGGGTTTTTGGAAACGCTCTCACACTCTGCCTGTGTAGGCGGTCTGAGGTAGTTGCG
>JANMSG010000033.1:0-3062 GCA_031389065.1 Acidobacteriota bacterium
CCGCTATCCACACCATCATCATAGGTAAGGCTAACGGCTGCCTGCGCGTCTCCGGGCCAACTCCATATCTCATTCATATCCGTGTGATCTCCTGATGAAGCTTGTGATAATGCCAGTATGGTTTTAATGGCAGGAGTACAATGTGTCTCCCACAGAGTTCGTTATCGGCGACAAAAAGCTGCGCTTAATCGTCCGATTGCCTGCCCGCCTTGTCGAGTAACGCATCCCAAGCCAGGAGCGAAGACTCTATAGAAAAGCGCTTGAGGACTTCAGGGGCGCGCGCCGCGAGAGTCTTTCGCGCCGCGTCGTCACCCATCAAAGACACCAGTGCTGGTACCAATTCTTTGTTCGCGCTGACAATCAAACCATCCACACCGTCGCGCACGAGAGTGCGAACCGCCGCTCCCCCATCCATCGCCACGACTGGAACGCCGCACGCCAAGGCTTCCCAGATGGCGTTACCGAAGCCTTCTACCCAAGACGACGAGACAAAGAGATCGGCGCTGCCGAGGATGGCGTAAGGGTCTTTGACGAAGCCGCAAAGATGAACCCGTCTGGGTGCCAGTTCGGCGATGAGACGCGCAAGGAAGGTGCGCGACGGACCCTCGCCGTAGATTTCAAGGTCCCATTCTGGAAAGTCCTGGGCGACCCTAGCAAAAGCTCGGACAAGTAGATCAAGGCGCTTCTCCGGCGAAAGGCGAGCGAGCGTGACCAGTCGCCGTCGCTCCCTGCTTTGCTCAAAGCGCGATGACGGTTCCCCGTTACGCTCAAGACGCAACGACGGCGGCGCGACCAATGGGTTCGGGATGGCAATTGCTGCCGCACCGCGCCGCGTAAACCAATCCGCGCTCGTCGGATGTGAGGCGACCACTGCAAAAGCGCGACGATAGAGCTTATCGCGTGCCTTCTGCCAGCGCCCAAGGGAGATCTGAGTGGTGTCCGTGTGTTCGCAGGCGATGACAGGCACACCGGTCTCTGGCATTGCGGCGAGTACACGAAGGTTTGTCAGGTCTATATGAGACACAACGACATCGGGCGAGGTCGCAAGAATCGCCTGGCGGAGCATGACAATGAGGGTAATCTGTTCGAGCAGTTCCGGGCAACCAGCTTGCTCGATACCGCGAAGTACAGGCGCAATCGAGGCGGCGTTCAACTCTTGCGAATTCGCAAACCGTGGCCAGCCTATGTCGCGGCGCTCGACTTGCGAATCTATGGCGTAAGCCGCAGCAAAAGAGTTCTGAGCCACTGTCAGAATCGTGACGCGATGGCTGCGTGACACCCAGGCGTTCGCCAGATTTACGCAGACGCGCTCTGCCCCTCCCCCTGTCAATCCCCCTATAACCATCGTGATACGCATTTTTCAAAAGCGGTGAAGCACGCAAACTGGTGATTTACGTACTCGGATAGGCGGCGACAACTTCGAGCATAACCAGCGCACCAGCCGGGAGCGATACATCTGCAAACGTCGTGCGCGCAGGCTGTGGGGTTACGCCGCGCCCCGGAAGCCAGGCTGCATAGATTACGTCCACGGCTTTGTAGTCCTTGAGGTCAGCCAGCAGCAAAGTAACTTTGACAATATCCGCCGGTGAACAGCCTGCGGCATTGAGAATCGCGTCTATATTTGACAGCATCCTGTGGGTTTGAGCTTCGAGACCTTCCTCAAGCTTAAGGGTCTCTGGGTCTCGACCGGTCTGACCGGTCACGAAAACCAGATCACCTGTACGAATAGCCTGCGAATACGTACCCAGCGCGGGCGGGGCGGCGTTTGTAGCAATGCGAATCTTATTAACCATCTGACCATCCTTTCGCAGAGAAACGTAGTAAGACCTCTGAAATTTATTGTTCTATGCGCTCTGCACGTAACGGGATTTCGAACTTGACCTTGACGGGTGCGCCGCTGAGCGGCGCTAAATCCAGAACCTGCGCCGTCTGCCCCGGATAGATGATTTGCACTACGGCTACATTCGTTGGATTTGCGAACTCCAAGTCGAAGTAGTGGAATTCCGTGATATTTGAACAGTAAATCCAAAGATTGTTTTGGCTGCGAATCCACTCACGGAAGTTGTCGCCTTCCATCGGTTCGGTACGGATTTCAAGGGGAACCTCGGACAAGATTTGTTTGGTCAAGTCGAAGTTCTCGAAAGCGTATTGCCAGCTCTGCTCATAAGGGCGTTTCGTCGAACCACGCGCTCTAGGCAAAAGCCCCTTCTGCTTCAAGCAGATGTTCTCTTGCACGAATCGCTCTTTCTCGTTTTCCACCGCGTAATCCCCACTCGTTAGTCGGTCGAGGAAATGAGCCGCATCCAGGCTCGTCGTCCACACCCTGCGGATTATGCCAAAATAGGTGAGCGCGGTTGGATTTATGTCGAAGATGGTCAGCCGCTTAGGTCGCCAGAGCGGTATGAGATTCAGACCGTACAGACCGCCTACAACGCTAATCATATGTATGTCTTCGCGCCTGTGCGCTGCCACGCTCTCATAGTGAGCCTTGATCTCTCGAAACTCCGTGAAAGATCCGTCTTGATAACCATCATCGGTACCGTAGAATACGTTTTCGGGGTGGTCGTGGTACATTTCCCGATTGAAAGCCCTGGGCGCTTCTGATGTCACAGTTCCTCCTCTTTATCTTCAGTAGCTTTTCGGCGAAAACTACCCTGTTAAACGCCGTACGGAGACGACGCATGGTTGAGACTTGGCAGGGAATCATCGTCCCATGCCGGTTTGTTGAGTTGTTTATCGAAGTATTGCAGCCGCTCGGTCCATTGCCCTCTTATGGTGGCGTTTGAAGGCGCAGGTAATTCCGCATCCGTGTAGGTAAGGCGGACGGTTTGTGCAATCCACCGCAGGGCGTCTTCGACGACCTTAGTATCGGGATGGCGCAGGGTGATATATCCGTCGCCTGTATAAGTGGCTGATTTTGTAGCGCCAACTCGCGGCAGGCGAGACTCCATCAAAAGCTCACCAAGCTGCTGACGCACAGATTCTATACCCTCTAGCTGCTCGACCACACCTGACCCTATGCCGCGCAAAAAGACCGTCCCCACCGCGTATTTGCGTTCCCA
>JANMSG010000043.1:0-5617 GCA_031389065.1 Acidobacteriota bacterium
TAGCAGTAAGGCAGCAAAAGCACAAGATGTCCTAACAGTCCACACTGGCTCAAATTTAGGAGATACCTGTGTGTTACCTGCCAAGTTCGACAACTGTCAGACGTTTACTACCCTCATAACAACACCACAACATTCTCGCCTAGATCCTCATTACTTATGCCTGCATTTGAGTTCTTTCAAAGGGAAGAGAGAGATAGCAAGGCTCCAAGTTGGCGGCGGCAAGGGGAACCTCAATACTAGTGACCTCAAAAAATACCGTGTGGAGATTCCCTCCATCACAGAACAACGTGCCATCGCGGCAGCGTTGAGCGATGTAGATGCGCTTCTGAGTGGGCTGAACCGGCTCATTGCCAAGAAGCGTGATCTTAAACAGGCCGCCATGCAGCAACTCCTCACAGGCCAAACTCGCCTCCCCGGCTTCAGTGGGGATTGGAAGATGAAGAGGTTGGGAGACTTATTCAAGTTTAGCGGTGGCTACTCCGCCTCTCGAGACCAGCTTTCGACCGAAGGCCAATGCTATTTGCATTACGGCGACATTCATGGGTCTTCAAAGACCACAATTGACACAAGAGCAGACCATCAAGATATTCCGAAGTTGAATATTTCGCTTAAACGAGTCTCGCCTAATTCACTCCTTATGGACGGCGATGTAGTTTTCGTTGACGCATCAGAGGATGATGAAGGTACGAGTAAGCACGTTGTTGTAGTAAACAAGGAAGGCCTGCCGTTCATTGCAGGGCTACATACAATTGTCGCCAAGGCAATAACAACTGACTTGACGCATGAGTACCTGCGTTACTGCTTCCAGACAGCAGCGATACGTCTGCAGTTCAAGTTCTATGCTGTAGGCACCAAGGTATCCGGTATCAGCAAGACTAACATTGCAAAGTTGACAATGCCTGTACCGCCAGCCCCCGAACAAACCGCCATCGCTGCTATTCTCTCCGACATTGATGCCGAACTATCGACGCTTGAAGCCCGCCGCGACAAGACCCGAGCCCTCAAGCAGGCGATGATGCAGGAACTGATGACTGGCAAGACCCGACTTGTTATTCCCGAGGTGACCCATGCTTGAACAAACCCGCTCCGAACGCAAGACTCAGAATCGCATGATCGCACTGTTCACCGATTCGGCCCTGCCGGATAATCTCGGCTACCGTTATCTCGGCGACTGGAGTAAGCGCCCTAGTAATGGAATAACCAACCGCCCCATTGAAACAGAACTGTTGCGCGACAATCTAGCTGCTCGCGACTATTCCGCTGCGCACATTGCCGCTGCCTTACACAAGCTGGAAATGGCGGCGGATGTCACCGGTATTACCCTTTACCAGGCAAATATGCGCACCTACCAATTGCTGCGCTATCCCGTGAAAGTGCAAATTGCCGCAGGCCAGCCTCATGAAGACGTTGATCTGATCGATTGGGAGCATCCAGAGAAGAATGATTTTGCACTGGCCGAGGAAGTCACCCTGAAAGGCGGTTATGAAAGGCGGCCAGACATTGTGCTCTACATCAATGGCATCGCTATTGCAGTGATCGAGCTGAAACGTAGTTCGGTGGAGGTGGCTGACGGGGTGCGCCAACTGATTACAAACCAGGAAGAGATTTTTAACCTGGGTTTTTTCAGTACGGTGCAATTGGTAATAGCAGGCAGCGATTCGCAGGGCTTGCGCTATGGCACCACTGGTACGCCTGAACAGTTTTTTGTGAAGTGGAAGGACGAAGCCCCGGAAGCCGAGACACAGGAAGCTGGGGTTTTACTCGATAGACCGCTGGCACAGCTCTGTAACAAGACCCAGTTGCTCGATCTGATCCGTAATTTCATCATTTTCGACGCTGGGCAGAAAAAGGTGCCGCGCCCACATCAATACACCGGAGTAAAAGCGGCGCAGGAACGCATTGCCAAACTTGAAGGTGGCGTGATCTGGCATACTCAAGGCAGCGGTAAAAGCATCCTAATGGTGCTGATTGCCAAATGGCTGCTGGAGCACGATCCGGAGGCGCGCATCTTAGTCATTACCGACCGTGATGAGCTAGATAAGCAGATTGAGGGCGTGATGAGAAATGCGGGCGTGATTGGCGAGAACTCCCCATCGCCACGTATTACCTCGCGTGCCGGATTTGTAGAGAAACTTGCAGCAACAACGCCCCGCTTATTGTGCGCGTTGATCCACAAGTTCGATGTAGCAGACCTTAAGGGTCCAGCTCCAGTGGTGCATGGTCGTTTTTATGTGTTCGTAGACGAATGCCATCGTAGCCAGGGTGGAGATATGAACAAGCAGATGAAGCGTTGGCTGGAGGGTGCAATATTCATCGGCTTTACTGGCACGCCTTTGCTGCGCAAAGATAAACTGATGACACGTGATGTGTTCGGCACATACATTCACACTTACAAGTTTCATCAGGCGGTAGCTGATAAGGTAGTGCTCGATTTGAAGTACGAGGCACGCGATGTTCCAGAGCGGCTGACTTCACCAAAGGCCATTGAAGAGTACTTTGAGAAGAAGACCAAAACGCTCAATAACTTTAAGAAAGCAATCTTGCGCAGTCGTTGGGCGACGATGGAAGAGTTGATGAGTGCTGGGGAGCGCAAGCAGCGCATTATAGCTAGCATCATTCATGATTTCGACACCAAGCCGCGCCTAGACAATAACAGGGGTACGGCGATATTGGTTGCCGCCTCAATTTACGATGCTTGCCATTACTTCCGGTTATTCCAGAACACGACCTTTGGCCCTTATTGTGGAATCATCACGTCTTTTGAGCCAAACCATAATGCTATCTCCCGAGAACCACCCAACAGTGATGAGCGCTATAAGTTCGACACCTATACACAACATGTGCTGAAGGGTTTCCCGACAACAGAAAAGTACGAGGCAGAGATTAAGCGACGCTTTATTGAAGAGCCGGCAAACCTGAAGCTGTTGATTGTGGTAAGCAAACTGCTAACAGGCTTCGATGCGCCAAGCTGCACATATATCTACCTGGACAATGAACTACGCGACCACAACTTGTTTCAGGCTATCTGTCGGACCAACAGGTTGGATGGTGATGACAAGGACTACGGCCATATTGTCGATTTCAAGAGACTCTTCGGTGATGTGCAGCAAGCGATTGCAGTATATAGTTCGGACGAACTTGATATTGATAAAGGGAATGGTGGTGAGAACAATGTGCGGCTTAATAACTGGTTAGAAGAAGGCAAGAAGCAACTTGATATTGCCCGTCAAGCGATCGGCTATTTGTGCGAGCCCGTGTCCTTACCTCGCGAGGTAGAACAGTACTTACACTACTTTTGCGGGGATGCAGATAATGCCAATGCCTTGCACGAAACCGAAGCGCTACGTGTTTCGTTCTATAAGTCGGTGGCAACATTTGCACGAGCATATGCCGACCTTGCACAAAACTTATCTGAGGCAGGTTACTCTGATCCTGAGGTGGGGGCTCTGCAGAAGGAAGTCGATTTTTACGCAGAGATTCGTTCAGCCATCAAGAAGCATTCTGGTGAAGAGTTTGACATTAAACCTTTTGAGGCAGACATGCGTCACCTCATTAATACCTACATTCAGGCTGACCCGGCAACTGAATTAGGAGAAATCGGTGAGATGTCGTTAACCGAGTTGATTATTAAGACGGGCATCCATGATGCTATCGCCAAAAAACTTAATGCTAAGGGTATGTTGTCCAGGAACGCAATTGCCGAAGGCATTATCAATAACGTTCGCAAAACTATTATCCGAGATCAGCTAACTGATCCTAGATTTTACGTGCAGATGTCTTTGTTGTTAGATGACCTTATCAAGCAAAGTCGGACAGACGCAGCTGCCTATGAGCAGTTCCTGCAAAAGGCGGAGGATCTAGTGAGGCAGTTGGCTAATAAACAGCCAGAAGGTGGGGTGCCAGCTGTTTTGCATGGTAGGCACGAGGCGGTTGTTCTCTTCAATAACCTTGGCTCAATTAATAGCAATAGTTTTCAATGTCCTGACAGTGATGAAGAAAAAGCTGAGTTGGCAATAAAATTAGATGTGGCAGTGCGCGAATATGCTCCTGCGGGATGGAAAGGTGATCAAGCACGTGAGGCGCAAGTGCTTAATGTTTTATATCCGATTCTTGATCGTGATCGTGAAGCAACATCTGCAATTTTCGAGATTATTAAAAATCAACCGGGTTACTGATGACTGAAACCATCCAACTTGGCGATATTTTGATAGAAGTTAATCGAAAAGCGGTTAAGAATGTGCATCTGTCAGTGCATCCTCCAACTGGCTACGTCACTATGGTAGCGCCTACAAATACTCGATTAGAAGTTGCAAGAGCTTTTGCTATTACTAAACTTGGGTGGATTCGTGAACAGCGAGCTAAATTACTTGAGCAAGCTAGGGAAACACCGCGCCAGTTTGTTGAACGTGAAAGTCATTATCTATGGGGCAGGCGTTATCTGTTGTCTGTAGTTGAGGAAAATATTAAACCTAGAGTGAGTTTAGACCATCGCAGAATAACACTAACTGTTCGGCCAGGCAGCGATATCCAGAAACGTGCAGCTGTGATTCATACATGGCATAAATCGCTACTCCACAAAGTTGTACCTCCTATGATTGCTAAATGGGAAGAAAAACTTAATGTTGAAGTCAGTGGCTATTTTATTCAACGCATGAAAACAAAATGGGGAAGCTGTAATCATAAGGCTGGAAATATACGATTGAACACAGAGCTCGTGAAAAAACCAAAAGACTTAATTGAGTATATTATTGTTCATGAATTAGCACATCTCATAGAGCCAACTCATGGCGATTCTTTTGTTGCTATTCTTGATGAACATTACCCGACTTGGCGTGATGCTCGAGCTGAGCTTAATGAACTTCCCCTTACAGCTGAAGAATGGAAATAGCTCGTCGATAAAGTTACTTTTAGATCAAGTTTTAGTTAGATGATATGGGGATTGCCCAAAAGTTGGATATCCGGCTGGACCATCAGTCGTTCTGTGAATTAATAAAAACCCTTCTAAATCTACATGAAGATTTTCAACAGAGGTAAAAGTGTAATTTTTTAAGAACTTAGTGTGAATTAGCTTAAGTACTTCACTAAGCGCAATTTCAAAACGATCTGGTGAGAAGGAATGCTGTGCTGAATCAAACCAACTAATTTGATTAAGTGATTTGTTATTTTTTAATTTTCTGAAAATCTTGTTATCTTCAGTTTCAAAACAGTTTTTAACCCTATTTTTACCAAATATTTCTGATAAATTTTTTATAAAAGTAACGGGTACATCAAAATACTCACCATCCCAAACCTGACTAAATGTTGTCAGTGATTTTGTATCAACTGCTAATAAAAGATATCCAGCACTTGCCCCATAAATCTTTGAGAGATCCAAGCATTTCAGATAAAACAGGTTGCCTTCAATATTTTTATTCAATTGATACAAGTCAAAATAAGGATTTTTCTCGATGAGATAGTCTAGTGTTGATTTGGAGATAAACCTTATCAACTTCGTTCCAAAAGGCATCGGTATGATTAGCTTGATGTAAATGTGTAACATCCAAAGTTGGACGTATTTAGTCCTGTATCTCAGCTCAAAATAGGCGATTTTGAACAATGGGTTATTAACGGTCCTCAA
>JANMSG010000059.1:0-12606 GCA_031389065.1 Acidobacteriota bacterium
GCGCTGCACCCGGTCGCTACCGCTCCCGGTTCTGACTTGGGTCTCCGACCACTCCACCTCTTGGTTTGCCATCCATCTAATTTCAAACATTCATACCCCACACAGTCGAAGATTTTCACTACACCCGGCGGTTGCCGGTCATCAACAAAATTCATCAGCTTGTCATCAACCACCATCTGTTCATTAGAAAGTGATCAGGAATTTCTAAACGCGCAGCTAGCATTCCTCGTCGGGTGATGGCTTAGGTCTGGAGATGACTTAATCTAAGTGTGCATATCAGTCCGCTTCACATCATTTGGAAGAACAACGATGGTCATTTTTTTTTGAGCCATCACCAACCATTTGCTTATCTGTCCATCTGGTTTATTACAACTCTGGAGACGAAAACGATGCTGGAAGCTGTCAATTTAACCAAAAGCTATAACGGTCACACGGCGCTCGACGCGCTCAACTTGAAGATCGAACCCGGCGAGGTTTTCTGTCTGCTTGGCGCCAACGGCGCAGGCAAAACGACGACGATCAATCTCTTCTTAAATTTCATCGAGCCCTCATCAGGCGCGGCGAAAATTAAGGACTTGGACGTAACCAAACAGGCGCTCGAAACCAAGAAATACATCGCCTACATCCCAGAGCAAGTCATGCTCTACAAGAACTTGTCGGGGCTGGAAAATCTCGAATACTTCAGCGCCCTTGCCGGGCATAAGTACACCAAGGACGCGCTGCTGCTCTTTTTTGACGAAGTGGGTCTGTCGAGAGCAGCGGCAGAAAAACGGATCTCAGCTTACTCGAAGGGAATGCGCCAGAAAGTCGGCATCGCCATCGCCTTGGCAAAGAAAGCCGAAGCCTTGTTGTTGGACGAGCCGACTTCGGGACTCGACCCGAAAGCCGCAAATGAGTTTTCAGAGTTGCTGAGGAAAATGAGCGCTGACGGTGTCGCCGTGCTGATGGCAACGCATGATTTGTTCCGCGCCAAAGAGTCTGGCGTCAGGGTAGGGATCATGAAACACGGTAAACTCGTCGCCACATTATCTACCAGAGAGATCGGTCACACGGACCTTGAGCGCATTTACCTCGAACATATGCACGACTAAAGGGCAAGCAGTACATAGAACAGACTGAACCCTGTTCACACCCAGAAACAATGCAGTAATACACAGACCGCAAGACTGTGTCTCTAGACAAGGAGAAATCTATGGTTGCCAAAGTAGCGCGCAAAGAGATGTTGGAGATGTTTCGTGATGGTCGCTTTCGCATTGCCGGTGCGATTGTGTTGTTGTTGCTGATTGCTGCTTTGCTGATTGGTTGGCAGCAAGCGCGAGATGTGCGCCAACAGCTAGCCGTAGCAAAAGTCGCAGATGAACAACAATGGCTCGATCAAGGCGAACGCAACCCGCATTCGGCAGCGCATTTCGGCAAATACGCTTTCAAACCAACAACCCCGGTTTCGTTTCTTGACAGAGGTTTGAACTCTTATCTAGGAGTCGCTGTTTGGTTGGAAGCGCATTATCAAAATCCGTTTCGTTATCGCCCCGCAGAAGATTCAACCACCGTGCAACGATTCGGTGAATTGACTGCGGCTGTTGTGCTGCAACTGCTTTTACCTCTGCTGATTGTCTTGCTGACCTTTTCGACCTTTGCGGGCGAACGCGAATCGGGAACGCTCAAACAACTCTTGAGCACAGGCGTTAGCAAAAACACTCTGGCGTTTGGAAAAGCTTTGGGCGTGAGCGGCGCGTTGATGTTGCTTTTGATTCCCGCGACCTTGATAGGCATTGCGGCGTTGGCACTTTCTTCATCGGGCAGTAGCGCGGACGGGCTTTCAGCAAGTGCTGGACGTTTTGTTTTGATGGTCGTTTCTTACTTGCTCTACTTCGTCGCCTTTACAGGTGTTTCGATTGCGGTTTCTGCGCGAGCGAAAACCACGCAAATGGCTCTCGTGGTTTTGTTTGGGTTTTGGATTCTTAACGGGCTGGTGGTTCCGCGTGCCGTCTCGGATGCCGCGCAGAAAATTCACCGCGCCCCTTCCTACGCACAGTTTTGGGACAGCTTGCGCAAAGATATGCGCGAGGGCATAGACGGGCACAACCCCGCCAACAAGCGCACAGAAGAAGCAAAGAAGATGTTGCTAGCGCAGTACAAAGTTGAAAAGGTCGAAGACTTGCCGATTAACTTTGCCGGATGGTCACTGCAACAAGGTGAAGATTACGGAAATCTTGTTTTCGATAAGCGTTACAACGACCTGTGGGATACTTTCGAAAAACAAAATAGCGTTCACGACTTCGGGGCGATATTTGCGCCTCTGCTTTCCATTCGCGGGCTTTCGATGAGCATGGCTGGAACTGATTTCAGCCATCACCGCCACTTTGCCATTGCAGCCGAAAACTATCGTCGTGTCATAAACAAAATGATGAACGATGACATGATGAAGAACGCCGGCAAAAAAGATTTTCAATACCTGGCGAATCAAAATCTTTGGCAGAGCATTCCTCCGTTTCAATACACACTACCGGCGACAAATTGGGCTTTGCAAACGCAAAAGTTTTCGTTGGCGATGTTGTTGTTGTGGGCATTGGTGTCGGTTGGCGCGGCAGCCTGGACTGTAAAAAACCTGAGGGTTGATTAACCATGCTTCTACGAATAATGAAAACAGATTTGAAGTTGCTGATTGCCGACAGAACTTTGTGGGTAATCGTTGCTTTGTTCTTCGTGCTGATCGGATACGGAATTTTCAACGGGGCGCGTTGGACCAGTGAGCGACAAAAACAGGTCGGCGAATTAACCGGGCGCGGCGAAAAGAGTCTGCAAGAGAGCCGCGAAGAACTGGCGGCGATCGAAAGCGGAGCGAAACCGATGCCTTCTTCCGCGCCGCAAGCAATGTTGCCGACGGGCAAAAGTTATCCGACGGTTTTGCCGCACGCAACGCTTTCGATTTTGTCCGTAGGGCAATCCGACATCTATCCTTACACAGCGAATGTTGACATCTACTCAACCAAACATGCGCTTTATACTGTTTACGAACAAGACAATCCTATCAATCTGCTGGCGGGGCGTTTCGATTTGGCTTTTGTGATTGTCTTTCTCTTTCCGCTATTGATTTTGGCTCTATCTTACAACGTGCTGTCGCAAGAAAAAGAGAACGGGACCTTGCCGATGACTCTGGCACAATCGCCGCTCTCTTTGAAAACTTTTGTCATCGGTAAAATTGCCGCGCGTCTCCTCTTGATTTTAGTTTTAACCATTGGGTTTTCGACGCTTGGATTGTTGATAAGCAAAGTTTCTTTTTTGTCTTCCGCGACCTTGCCGCGTTTTCTTTTATGGGTTGTGGCGGTTGTGGTGTACGCGCTCTTTTGGTTTGTGTCAGCGGTTGCCGTCAACGCGCCGGGAAAATCTTCGGCGACAAATGCCGTGATCCTGGCAGGTTTGTGGATTGTGCTTGTCGTGGTGATGCCTTCACTTTTGAACGTCGCCGCGACGACAATTCATCCAGTCCCTTCGCGACTTGAGTTCATTTCAAAGATGCGAGAAGCCGACAACGACACGCAGCGCGAAGGCCAGAAACTTCTTGCCAAGTATTATGGCGACCATCCCGAACTTGCTCCGGCGGGACAACTTGATTTGAATGATTTCACACGCCGCTACTATGCCGTACGACAAGAAAATCAACGTCGCGTCTTACCCGAAACCTTGCGCTTTGAAGAACAACTCGCCAGGCAACAAAGCCTGATCAATCGTTACCGAATCCTATCGCCCGCCGTCGTGATGCAAGAATCTTTGAACGACATAGCAGGCACAAGCGCGGCAAGACAAAAATCCTACGTCGAACAAATCAGAAACTTCATTGATGATTGGCAAAGCGTTTTAGTGCCGATGGTGATGAAAAAAGCTACGTTGAAAGCCAGCGATTATGACCATCTGCCGCGTTTTCGTTTTCAAGAAGAAGACAACAGCGTGATTACAAGCCGCGTCGGTGTTGGCTTGTTGTTGTTGATTCTGCCAACGGTTTTTTGCGGAGTGTTTGCTTTCGTGCGACTCAAGCGTTTCCCGCTGATTGGTTGAAGGTTGTTGGGAGTCAGAACCGCCCGCTACCGCAGGCGGGTTCCTGAATCCCTCTACCCGCCCGCTACCGCAGGCGGTTCTGACTTCTGAGCCATTAGCTTTTTTTAATGTATTACTACTCGACAAAATGGGAGAACGCGGATAAACCCGAATTAAACTTTCAGGTTTATCCGAATCAGAACGATACACCGGCATCTGAAAAACCGAGGCGGTGTTGCCCATAGATGGTTTCTGACTACTTGTTAGAGCAAAACCGTCGTTCATAAAAAAACGATTGGCGATTTCCCCGGTTTCGATTTTACTGCACCTTTCCATCACCATCAGTCTTTAAGAGCGATTTTCAAACACGTGAATGGAATGAGACGTTCGTCAGCCTCAGTAGGTGAAGTGTGTTCACGGGAATGCGGCCATTCAGGCGATTGAAAACCGCTCGCGTTGTTATCAATTCAGGGAGAAAACCAGATCATGAAAAGATTCAGTAGTATTTTGCCCGCTCTATTTGTTTTGCTGTTGGCATTGCCGACGCTTACCCACGCTCAATCATTTCCATTGAGCGGTCGCGTAGTTGACACGACTGGCGCGGGCATCGCAGGAGCGAGCGTCACGCTGTATGAGCGCGACGGACGCAACCGCGCGACAGTCATCACCAAAGGCGACGGCGCGTACCGCTTCGCGCGCCTCACCTCGGGCGAATATCTGGTCGAGGTCGCCGCCAGCGGATTCGCCAAGGCGACCAAGCTGGTACACATCAACAACGGCAATGAAACAACCGATTTCACGCTCGGCGTTGCGGGCATCAGCGAAGAAGTCATCGTCACGGCTTCCGGCACGGCACAGTCTGTGGATGAAGTCTCCAAAGCCGTGACCATCATCAGCGCTGAGGAGATTGAAAAGCGCAATGAATACCTACTGGCTGAGGCTTTACGCACGACGCCGGGTATTCGTGTTGTACAGCTTCAGGGACCGGGCAGTTTCACCAAAATCTTCACGCGGGGCTTGCGAGCGCAAGATACGGCGGTGACGGTGGATGGGCTGCGCTTTCGTGACGCAGCAGACACGCAAGGCAGCGTGACGCCGTTTCTCAGCGATCTGAATTTGGTCAACACCGAGCGCGTCGAGGTGCTGCGCGGTTCGGGGTCGTCGCTCTACGGCTCAAACGCCATCGGCGGCGTCATCAATGTCATCACAGGGCAAGGTGGTGGGGCATGGCGCGGCGGCGCGCAGTTTGAAGGCGGGGGACTCGGCTTCACACGCGCGGGCGGAAATGTGGCGGGCGGCATCGGCGGCGCAAACCGCGACAAACTGGTGTTGAGTTTCGGCGCAGCCAATATGCAAACCAACGGCGGCATTGACGGCAACGACGACACAAGCAACACCAGCGCCCAAGGGCAACTCTGCTGGAACATCACGTCGCTTGCGTCGCTGACCGGCAGAGTCTATGCCGGTGATTCGCGTGTGCGGCTCAACGAAAGTCCATATGCTGCGCCGGGGTTGACAGGACTCGCGCCTGGAACCTTGCTTCCGGCGGTCGCCTTGCCGCTCGACCGGCAGCGCGCTTTTGAGCGCAGCGGACAACGCATCACCGCCGCCGCGCTCACTGGCAGCGGCGTCAATTTCATTGCCGACCTTGACGATCCCGATAATCGCCGCGAAGCGGGATTTGTTTCGACCGCGCTGACCTTCGCTCAACGTTTCAATGACGCGGCAAGTTATCGCGTGAGCTATCAACGAATGAATACGCGGCGGCGCTTTCTGGACGGGCCGCTCGGCATCGGTCCCTTCGGCGAACCGGCGTTCGAGACCGACCTGAAATTCAAAGGCTTCATTGACACCTTCAATGGGCGCAGCGATTTCAATCTAGGCGCACACCAGACGATTTCCGCCGGATATGAATTTGAGCGCGAGGGTTACGACAATCCGCGCACCGATGCGAACCCCGATCCGGCTAAAAAGCTGAATGCCTTCGCCGCGATTCGCCAAAGCGGGCATAGCTTTTTCGCCCAGAACCAGACGCGCCTTGCCGACAACCGGTTGCAATTGTCAGCAGCCTTCAGAATGCAAACCTTCAACTTGAAACCGCCGGTGTTTCGGGGCGGCGCACCAGCTTACACAGGGGCGCAGTTCGATGCGCCGCCAACGGCTTTGACGGGCGATGGTTCGGTTTCGTATTTCTTCCGTGCTTCGGCAACGAAGCTGCGAGCCCATGTCGGCAATAGCTATCGTGCGCCGTCTTCGTTCGAGCGTTTCGGGGCGGGCTTCAATCAAGGCATCTTCTCGGCGTTCGGCGATCCTGAAATTCGCCCCGAACGCGCCATCGCCTTTGACGCGGGCATTGACCAGTCGCTTTTCATAAGTCGCGTGAAATTGGGCGCGACGTTTTTCTATACGCGCTTGCAGGAAATCATTCAGTTCGCCGGGCTGCCGCAGCCGGATCGCTTCGGGCGCATTACCGGCGGTTATTCCAATATCGGCGGCGGATTGGCGCGCGGCGTCGAATTGAGCGCACAAATCAATCCGTTCCGTTCGCTCGAGGTGAATGCGTCCTATACCTACACCAACGCCGACCTCCGCACGACGACGCGACCGGGCATTCTGACCATACCGGGGACTTCAACGCATCTGTTCACCCTGATCGTCAATCAGAACATTGGCAAACGCTGGCAGGTGAATTTTGATTTCTTTGGCGCAAGCCAGGTCTCGCCAGGCTTCCCCTCGCCGAGCGCCACGTCGCTTTATGTCTTTGCGGGACCCAAGAAAGCCGACCTTGGCGTAAGTTACACGCTGCCGCTTACAGACACGCGCAACCTGCGCTTCTACACCAAAATCGAGAATGTCTTTAACCGACAGAATTTTGAAGACGGCTATCGCACGCCAAAAGCCTGGGCGATTGGCGGGATGGCTTTCAGGTTCTGATTCCTTGAACCCTAACAATGATAGTTCATATACCATGTTTCATCTGAAATATACCCTATGAGCGATTGGAGGATACGACCAATGACTGGACAAAAATCACAGAAGTCTGTGCAAGGATGGGACGCGGCGGCGGTTGCCCACCTGCTCAGCCGCGCGGCCTTCGGCGCAACACCGTTAGAAGTACAGCGCTTTGCGGCGATGCCTCTGGCAAAGGCTGTGGACGCGCTGATTGATGATGCGAGGAGCGCCGCGCTGCCTGCCAAACCGAAGTGGGTGCGCGAACCCTGGATCAACACCGAGCGCGTCTGGGCAGACACGACCGACGAACAGCGCCTCGAAAATCATCGCGCTGCGGGCCGCCGTTACCGCGATGAAGCCGAAGAATTGCGCGCCTGGTGGCTGGATCAAATGATCAAAACGACAGGACCGCTACGCGAAGCCATGACGCTCTTCTGGCATGGACATTTCACCTCGGCTTACAACAAAGTCTTTATGTCGCAGCCGTTTTATCACCAGAACGTGTTGTTCCGGCAACAAGCGCTCGGCAACTTCCGCACACTGCTCGGAGCCATCCTGACTGACAGCGCGATGATGATGTATCTCGATATGGAAGACAGCGACCGCAAACAACCGAACGAGAATCTGGCGCGCGAGTTGTGCGAACTCTTCACGCTGGGCGACGGCAATTACAAGGAAAAGGATGTGCGCGAAATTGCGCGCGCCTTGACAGGTTGGACGCTCGATGCGCCGCCCGGCGCGAACATTCCGCGTGGCAAAGAAGTCCCGCCGACATTTCGTGGCGCGACACGCGACGGCATCGTCGCCAAATTCATCCCCGAACGACACGACGACGGAACCAAGACAATTCTCGGTCAGACCGGGGCATATGGCGTCAAGGAAGTCGCCGACCTGCTCGCCGCGCAACCCGCAACCGCCCGCCTGATCGCCAGAAAACTGATTCACTTCTTCGGCGCAATTGATCCGCAAGGCGCCTTGCAAACGCGGATGGCGCAAGCCTTCACCGCCAATGCAAAGAGCGAAACACAGATGGCCGCCGTGTTGCGCGTATTGCTAAGTGCGCCGGAATTTTACACGGCGGAAGCGCGCGGCGCGCAAATTAAAAGCCCCGTGCGCCTTTTGGTCGGCGCCTGCCGTCAACTCAAACTCGAAGTCGAGCCGACGCCGAATCTCGCCTATTTCGTCGGCGCGATGGGGCAGCATCTTTTTGATCCGCCCAACGTCAAAGGCTGGTCAGGCGGCAGGAACTGGCTCAACGCCGGCACCATGGCGACGCGCATGCACATCGGCGAAGTACTGCTCGACAGCGAGCAACTCGCGGGGCTTGAACCGCTCGGACGCCAGCGCGCTTTTCCGCTCTCGCGCAACGAAGCGCAAGCCAAACAGACGATGGCGGCGGCGATGGACTTTGAAGCCGAAGGGCGCGCCAAACGCAATGCGCTCGGCCTCAAATGCCGCTTCAATCCAACCGCGCTCTTCGCGCAAGGTGTGCCCGATCAGCCAGCGGCGTTGGTGGATGCGTTGCTCGCACGATTGCTGGCGCGTCCCGTGCAGCAGGCAACGCGGGAAACCCTGTTGCAATTGGTGAAAGCAACGCCGCCCGCCGCCCGCGTCACCGAAGCGTTGCGCCTGATCCTCGCCGCGCCTGAATACCAGATGGCTTAACCCAAACAACCGGAGGAAATTTATGACATCCAGAATCAATCGTCGTCAGTTTGTTTCACAGGCTGCCGTGGGCGCGACCGCTCTGTCGCTGGCTCCAGGCTTTTTAACCAACACGATCGCCGCGCTGGCGGGCGAGAGCGCAGCGCCCAAGGGCCAGCTCAAGGGCTTGAGCGACAATCACATTCTACTCGTCCTGCAACTCGATGGCGGCAACGACGGTCTCAACACGCTGGTTCCGTATGGCGATGATGAGTATTACCGCGCGCGTCCGAAAGTCGCCATCAAGCCGGAAAAAGTACTCAAGTTGAATGAACATCTGGGGCTGCACCCCGAACTCGTCGAATTAAAGCAGATGTATGATGAAGGCTCGCTGGCGCTCATTCAGAATGTCGGCTATCCGAACCCGAATCGTTCGCATTTCACTTCGACCGAAATCTGGCAACAGGCGACGTGGTTCGATCCGACGCAACCGCGCGATGTGCTCGACGGTTGGCTCGGACGCTACTTCGCCACCAATTGCACACAGGTGGATTCGCCTGCGCTCGGCTTGCAGGTGGGCGACCGCTCAACACTCGCCTTTGCCAGCCGCACACCGCGCGGCGTGACGATTGCCAACCCCACGATTCTTGAATGGCGCAAACACTAACGCGGCTTGCAAGGCGTCCACCGCGCCAGGGCTAAGAGCACGGATGATTTCGCCTATGTCCAGCAGATGGGTCACAGCACGCTGACGCTGGCCGACCGCATACGCGCCGCGCGGCAGATCAAATCCCGCGTCGAATACGCGCCGTATCAGCTTTCTCAATCGCTCAAGCTGATCGGGCAATTGATCGCGACGGAGTTACCCACGCGCGTCTACTACACTTCGATGACGGGATTCGACACACACGTCACACAGGATTTCCGGCACGGCGCGTTGATGCAGGAACTCAGTCAGGCGCTGAGTTTGTTCGCCCGCGATATGAAAGCTGCCGGACACTGGGAGCGCATTCTGGTTGTGACGTTTTCGGAATTCGGGCGGCGCGTCAAAGAGAACGCTAGTCTCGGCACCGATCACGGCGCGGCCAGCATGATGTTCGTTGCGGGCGGTTCGGTAGCGCCCGGATTATATGGCGTCAATCCCGACCTGAGAGACCTAGACGACGGCGATATTAAGCAGAATATTGACTTCCGCGAAGTCTACGCCGCCATCTTGCAGGATTGGTTTGGCGTGCGTGACACGAAGCCCATTTTATTGGGCAATTACCGTCCGTCGCCAATTATCAGGACAGATAGAAAAGAGCAGGCGCGCAAAGCCTTATAACACGGACTGGTTTTCCAGGTAGAAAAACTCAGCGGGGCGCGTGCGACGTGTGCAATTAAAAGTGAGACTTGAGGTTGACGAAGTAACTCAGACATTCTCCGTGCGGCTGTGCCGCTTTGATGTGCGGAAACGGCTCCGCCTTTCCGTAAACTGCGCCCCCATTCTTGCGGCTTTGCCGCTGTGCGAAAAGTTTCTGACTTTCTGGTGGTCTCGTCGCTCCCTTCTTCTGAGGGGCTGCGCCTTCCATTGGCGGCGTAGCCGCGAAAGAAAAGAGAGAGCTTGCTCGGAGCGGCTCAGCCACTCCGCACATCAAAGCGGCACAGCCGCAGGAGATTCTCGTCATTGTTGGGTGAGTTATTTTGTTTTCAATCCTCACGGTTGGGCTATTTTCTGAGAAGCGAGATTACAATCGCAACAACTGTTCGCGCAGCACACGCGATTGCAAACGGCTGACGTGGAGTTTTTGATTGTTCGTCAAAGTCACAACGTAAGTGCCGCCAGGCATGGCGCTCACTTTCATGATCATCTCCAATCTGGCGAGCGTGCCGCGGCCTAAGCGAATGAATTGTGCGGGGTCTAAACGGGCTTCGAGGTCTTTCAAACGATAAGCGATGGTGTGGCGTTCGTTCTTCGTAGTGGTGAGGTGCAACAATTCGCCTTCGGCAATGATCGAAGCGATTTGTTCAACCGCAAGAATAATGATTTCATCGCGTTTTCTGACCGGTAGGCGTTCAAGCGGTTTGTGCTTCAAAGAAGTTTCATACTCATCTGCCGCATGGTCAATCTGCAAAGCCGATTCCTGTAAGCCGTCTACGCGTTCCAATCGTTCATGGGCGCGGTTGATGGTTTCTCGCAAACGCGCCTGGTCAACCGGTTTGAGAAGATAATCCACGGCGTTCATTTCAAAGGCGCGCACAGCGTATTCGTCATAAGCGGTAACGAAAGCGACCAGCGGCATGGCTCTTTTTTTCAGCAAACGCACAACGCCAAGCCCGTCGAGTTCGGGCATCTGCAAATCCAACAAAGCCAAATCGGGTCGCTCACGTTCAATCAACTCGACCGCTTCGGTGCCGTTTTGCGCTTCGCCGACGATGGTAACGTCTTCAAAGGCGCGCAGCATTGCCGCCAAAAAAGACCTTGCCGGACGTTCATCATCGGCGATGACAATTCTCAGTTTCGGATTCAAGCGCGCCTCCTTTCGTTGACGAAGGCAGCCGGTTCATTGGCAAAATTTGCGGGCAATTTCAATTCGACAAGCGCACCCAGACCGCGGGCGCTTTGCATCGAAAGCGAAGCCGATGATCCGTAATAATTACTCAAACGTTGTTCTATATTGTTGAGTCCAACGCCGCACTCGCGTCCGTGCGATAGTTCGGCTTCGCTTGCACCCGCGCCCGTGTCACGCACACTGATACAAAGCATGGCTTGATGGTTGAGCGTTTCGATTCGTGCAGAGATGATCAATTCGCCTCCTGCTTTATTCGAAGTGATACCGTGTTTGATGGCGTTTTCGACTAACGGTTGAATGAGCAAAGAAGGGATGCGAGCCGCTTTGCAGTCATCTGAAACATCTATTTTCACCCGCAGTCTTTCTTCAAAACGCTCGCGCTCGATGTCCAGATAAACTTCGATTAACTGCAATTCTTCGCCGAGCGTCACAAATTCTCCCGCAGAACGCAACACACTTCGTAACAACTCCGTCAGTCGCATCAAGGTCTCAAGCGCGCGCTCCGGCGCCGTTTGAATCAGGTAACTGATGGTGGTCAGCGCATTGAATAAAAAGTGGGGATTGATTTGGGCGCGTAAGGCTTTGAGTTCGGCTTCCGTAGTCAGCTTACTCATTTGCTGTTCGCGTAAATCCTGTTGGCAACGTTGGTGAGTGATTCGCAAAGCGTCAATTCGGCGAGCGGCACTGATTGCTGTCGCTTCGAGCATAGCGGTGTCATCAGAAAGCAACCTGCGCCCGGCGTCGAGTTGCCCGATGATTAAAACAAAGCGAGGACACTCCGTCGTAGAAATCACCACCATCGCACTGATATGAGGCGGCGAAGCAAACAAGTGCGAAGGGTTGGTTACCGATTCACCTTGGTTTAGGGCGGCAATAATCGCGGTGCCTAGTTCTTGAGTTGCGGCTCCAACAGGGTTGCGAAGGAGCGGGATAACATTCTTGTGGCGGCTTTCGTTTTCACTCAACGAATCGGTTTGCAACCAAACGACCTCTTTTGCGGTCAACGTCGGTTGTATTTTGGAACAGATTTCATCGAGAACGCCTTCGACGCTTTGTTGAGTAGCGATCAAGCGCCCAATTTCACCGCGCAGTTCTTCATAATCGGCGCGTTGTAAAATGATTTTGTCAACAAAGCGCGAGACGCTACGCCGTAAAGCCGGATACACAAGCGCGGTTGCCACCCAGATGCCAATCAAAGTCACGACAGCAAGCGGATTTGAAGAGATATGTCCATCGCGCATCGAAAGTAAAGGAGCCGCTATCGTGACATAGACGACAAACGCCAACCCAACCAGAGCGATGAATGTCAAAGCGCGTTTCAGAAAACTGTCAGCAAAAGCAAACCGATAATCTTGATAGAGAATAGCAAGCGCCAGCGGCAAAGATGTAGGGCTATTGCAAAGTCGTTTTGTAAGCCTGGCTC
>JANMSG010000081.1:0-2459 GCA_031389065.1 Acidobacteriota bacterium
CTCAAAGAAATTCCTACGGTCGGGCAGATTAAAGAAAAGTTCAATTCCCTGCTTCTCAGACAACGCGACTATGAAAGCTATCGCTTATTCACCAATAAAAAATATGCTCGCAATTTAATCGCGCGAGGTGAACACGCTGAACTCTTAATGCTTTGCTGGAATTCTGGACAACGAACACCCATTCACGACCACGGCGGTTCAATCGGAGTGATTCTCGTTTGTGAGGGAGCATTAACCGAGACTATGTACGAATTCGCCCCAGAAGGTCATGTTAGACCTTATAACACTTTTCGTTGGAGTCCTGGTGGTATCACTGGCGCAGAAGTACCTGACATTCATCAACTCCTAAACCTGCAACCCAAGGATAAAGATTTGGTGACATTGCATTGTTATGCACCACCGCTTTCCGTGTTAAACACTTTCAGCCCGGTCAGCAGTCGCAGAAGAAAATGGCGCGAAGGTTATGTTTCCGGCGGGGCTGGAATCTAGTTATTTGAAGGCGACTTATGCTCATAAAAAAATTTTCACTTCTCAATACGAGCTTACCTACATTTCTTTTCTTGAGCCTGCTGCTGTTGATCACCTCAATAGCAACCGCCCAATCGGGTCGTCGCTTACCCAAATTATCGCCAAAGCCAGAGGCAACAACACCGGCGAAAGAAACCTCGAAGGAAGAAGACAAACCTGCCAAGCCGCAAGACAAAGAACCGCAAATTCGGGTTATGGTCGCCTATCAACTATCTGCCATATTTGGTTCGCATATACTGACGAACGCCGTGATGGAAGGTTGCGTTACACGCTTGCAAAAATCTATGGGTCTGACCGCTCAATTTGGCAAAGAGATGAATCGCAAAGAGGCGATTGATATTGCGAAGACTTCGCCTGACATTTACGTCTTATGGTTGCAACTTGAGAGTGAATCTTTTGGACCGGACGTAGGCAAAAGCAATGTGCAGTCCTATTACGTTAATTTCGTTTTATTTTCGCCCATCACAGGTAAAAGCAAATCTTCCGGTCACGTATATCAACGCCAAAGTGTTATGGGTTCGATTCCACAAGGGAATTCTTCGGCTGAATACACCTTGAGAAGAGCAGGACGCGATGTGGCGGATAAGATTTTAAGCGCATTAAATTTGCCACTACCCCCTGATAGATATTAGAATGCGGCTTACTTAAATTTAGTTCAGAAGTAGAAGCAAGGCCAGTCGAATTTTTCATCTGAATATTATATGAAATATGGCTTCTTAATAGACCACCGCAAATGCATAGGCTGTCACGCTTGCACAGTCGCCTGCAAATCCGAAAATGAAGTTCCAATCGGCACCTACCGCACTTGGGTCAAATATATAGAAAAAGGCAACTATCCGGACACTCAAAGATTTTTTTCTGTGCTGCGTTGTAATCATTGTCAAGATGCGCCGTGTATAACCATCTGCCCGACTACTGCTCTTTTCAAACGTGATAACGGCGTAGTTGATTTCGACAACAGCCGTTGCATAGGTTGCAAATCCTGTATGCAAGCCTGTCCTTATGACGCGCTCTACATTGATCCCAATAGCAACACCGCCGCGAAGTGCAATTTCTGCGCGCCAAGGGTCGAAATAGGAATGCAGCCCGCTTGCGAAGTCGTCTGTCCTACGCAGGCAATCTTGTCCGGTGATTTGGATGATTCGACTTCACTAATCTCGCAGATGCTATCATCAAATAAAACTTCTGTGAGAAAGCCCGAGGCACAAACCAAGCCGAAGCTCTATTACATCAACGTCAATCCGTCTTCGATTACTCCTACAGATCAGACGCATACCACAGGTTATTTATGGGCAGAACCGCAAATCAGCGAATTGATGGCTGATGAACAAACCCTATCGGCAGCCGAAGCGAAAGCGCGCACGACTTATGACGTATCCCACGACAGACCCTGGGGCTGGAAAGTGTCTGCTTACCTTTGGACAAAATCTGTGTCAGCTGGTGCCTTTTTCATTGCGGCGATAGCTATAGGCTTGGGAGTCACACGCAGCAACTGGTTGTTTAGCACCGCCGCGCCGCAAATCAGTTTAGTCTTTTTATTGGCAACGCTCGTGCTGTTGGTTTGGGATTTGAAACGACCTGAGAGATTTTTCTATATCATGCTCAAACCACAATGGAAATCCTGGTTGGTGATTGGCGGTTACGTGCTTGCGGTATATGGAGCGCTGTTGACGGCTTGGATTCTACTGCCATTTTTCAGGCTCTACGCAATAAGTCCAATCGTGATGTGGATGGGGGCTTTTTTTGCAGTAATGACGGCAATCTATTCAGCTTTTTTGTTCAAGCAAGCCCGTGGGCGAGTTTTCTGGAACAGCCCGTTTGTGGCGATTCATCTTTTAGTGCAAGCGATGATAGCCGGTTCAGGGGTTTTGATAATTGCCGCGGTCGTCAATTCATGGATAAGCCGCAGCTTTTTGATGGAGCCACAATTT
>JANMSG010000160.1:0-6852 GCA_031389065.1 Acidobacteriota bacterium
CATACGATCGAACTCATTCTCTTTAGTGGCGAGAATCAAATACCTTTAGATTTCAGAATTTCCTGATCCACATCAACAGACAGATGAGCCAACAAACGATGGCAGCGATTATTCTTTTCAGATTCCGGCGATTCCAAACGAGCGTACCGATTGCGAAAGTCCATAGCAAAGCGAATTCCCAAAACAGAAGATTTAAGCCTCTTGCCGTCAACAAACCCGCAACCGAAAAAGGCGCAACCGGAATTGGTCGAAACGGGAAGAAGTAGCGTGTGTTGTTAAAAGGCGCAAAAAACGCTACGCCCAGACCACCGGTTGTCATTGCGTCAAAAAATCCATGCGAGGCGGTAGCGAGTGCAAACACGGTGGCAAGAAACCAGATGTTGTGGTCAGCATTCCATCTCATCTTAAAAAACAAAAAGGCAAAGGCGAACCCAATAGCCAGAGCAAACAATAAGGAATGCGTAAATCCTCTATGCCCGAACGGGTCATTGTAAGGAATCCAACCCATCAACAGTGCATCGAAATCCGGCAATACTGCGAGAATCATTGAAGCAATGAAAAGATGCTTGTTTGTAGATTCATTGTTTCGTTCGTTTGTTGAGGTGTTTGTGTGCTTGTTTGCGGGGGGCATCGCATTTCTGCTCACCACGTCAAGGGCTAACTTTGAAACGGCGAAACCGAATACAGCGTGTGTGAAGATGGTTGGCATTTCAATTTTGGATTTTAGATTTTAGATTGTGGATTCGCCAGTTGTTGACTTGTATTTCGCTTTTTTTGTTCATCAAACTGCAAGCTAACTATTGAGATACTCAAAATCCAAAATATAAAATTGACTCGCGTTACTTTAAGCGGATACCATTATGCTGCTCGTCGCTGAATATGGAAAACCCGCGTCATACATCGAATAAAACGCGAGAATCGAAAACCGCCACTCGCGCCAATGGCGAGTCTTCGCAGAAATTTGACCCGCGCATCTTTGAAGCGCTCTCGCGCATCGCGCAAGGCGATCTGGGGATTCCCGTCAATGGCGCGCACCAAGAACTCAAAGGCGAGGGCAAAGAGTTACTCCTTAATCTGGACGGCTTGGCGCGAAAACTCCGCTATATTGTTGGCCGTCTGCAACGCGCTGCCGATTCCATCGAAACCGTTGTCGGCGAAGTCTTGCGCGGCACCCAAACGCTTTCTGCAAGCGTCATTGATGAAGCCAACTCCGTCGAAGAAACCTCGAAGTCAATCATCGAAATTAACTCGTCCATGCACTCCATAGGCGACAGCCTGGAATCTTTGTCAGGGCTGACGGCTTCAACCTCTGATTCGATTATCAAGATGGCGACTTCGATTGACCACGTTTCGCAAAACACAGAGGAGTTGGCGCAATTTGTTGACGAGACGACTTCGGCAATCGAGCAGATGGCTGCAAGCATTCGCACCGTAGCCCAGTCAACAGAAGCGCTCGCCGAATCTGCCGAAAAGACAGCGCGCTCCATGCAGGCGATTGACGAATCTACGCGCAGTATTGGTGAATCCGTCAAAGAGACAACCGTGCTTGCTGAAGAAGTGGCGCGCTCTGCCGATGCCGGAAGCCAACTCGTAGAAGAGACCGCCAAAAGCGTATCAAAGATTAAAGAAGCGATTGACGCGGCGACCGAAACCATCACCAGACTTGGCAAACGCTCAGAGCAGATTGGCGAAGTTACGCATGTCATTGACGGCATAGCAGACCGCACACATCTGCTGGCCTTGAACGCTTCGATACTGGCAGCGCAAGCCGGACCGCAAGGTCGCGGCTTTCGTATTGTCGCCGCCGAAATCAAAGAATTGAGCGAACGCACAGCCGCTTCTACGCGAGAGATTGAAGAGATGATTAAGGCTGTGCGCGAAGATGTGGTTGAAACGATGGAGCGCGTCGTTGTCGGCGGGAAACGTGCTGATGAAGGCGTTGAGCTGGCCTCTCGCGCTTCCGAATTGCTCACAGAAATTCGCGAAAAGACCAACACCTCTTCCGACCGCATACGCCAGATTGCCGACTCCACCGCCGTGCAGGCAGCCGAAAGCCACACCGTTTTGGAAGCCGCCGATGCCATGCGGCAACAAGCGCGAGACATTGAACGCGCCACCAATGAACAGGCTCTGACGTCAAAACAGATTGGTGAACGCGCCATTCACATGAGGGAGTTAACCAAACAGGTACAACGCGCCACAGGCGAACAGGCGAAAGTGTCGCGCTACATCGCCGAAGCGATGGAAGAATTGAGCCGCGTCGTCGAACAAATTCACAGCGCTACCGATGAACAGTCGTCCGGCGTAGAGCAAGTCGTTCGCGCCATCGAAACCATTAAAGAAGTGGTTGATCGCAACCAGGCGTCCGTTTCGGGCATCAACAGCGCCGTTGATTTGCTGGTTCGCGAAGCAGAGTTGTTGAACCGCGAAGTCGAAGCCTTTACCTTGCCTGTGTCCGAACATGGCGGTCATTTGCGCTTCGCGCTGCGCACGTCGCAATTAACCCTTGACCCGGCGACGGTTTCTTCGATTTCAAGAAATGAAGTTATTTCGAATATCTTTGAAGGCTTGGTGCAATTCGGCGAACGCGCAGAGATTCGCCCAGCCATCGCCGAGCGTTGGGACATCTCGCCCGATGGGCGTACCTATACTTTTTATCTGCGCGAGACGGCGCGGTTTCATAACGGACGCAGGGTTCGCGCCGAAGACGTTAAGTATTCCTTCGAGCGGCAGATGCGACAAAATGAGATGTCAGCCGCCTGGGTCTTTCGCCCACTGGTTGGGGCAGAGCAATTTTTGTCCGGCGAAGCCGATTCGGTTTCCGGCATTCGCGTCAAAAATGAAAAGGTTTTGCAGCTTGAACTGGATCAGCCTGTGGCCTTTTTTCTTTCGACGTTGTGTGTTGATTACGCCTATATCATTCCGCGTGAAGAGGTCGAAAAGCCTACGATGGATTTTGAAACGAAACCGATTGGCTCAGGACCCTTTAAATTGGTTGAGTCGGTTGCCAATAAAGAGGTACAGCTGGAAAGATTCACCAATTACTGGAATCCGACGCTGCCTTATGTTGACAAACTGACGATTAAATATGGTTTGAGTCCGGAAGAAATTTTCGAGTCATTTTTGCGCGGCGAACTCGATTACGTCTCTGATTTACCGCTGACCTACTTGAACGAATTCAGGCAGCGCATGGGCGAGATTCATCTGCTTGAAGCTCTGCAATTGCAAACGCGAATGCTGGTCTTTGATTGCGAGCGCCCGCCTTTCGATGACCGTCGTGTACGTCAGGCGATTTGCTATGCTTTCAATCGGCAGCGTTTCATTCAAGAAGTTTATGATGACATGGCAGAGCCTGCGATCGGTCCCATACCGCCGGGCTTGCTCGGTTATGATGCGTCGGAAATCGGCTACAACTACGACCCGGAACGGGCGCTGGCGTTGCTCGAAGAAGCAGGCTACCACAGCGGCTTTGATACGGAAATCTGGTGGTCTGATTCGGTCAGCCCTACGGTTGAATGTTTGAAAGAAGATCTTGCGGCGGTAGGCATTCGCGCAGAGTTTCGCTATGTAGGTTTAACCGAACTGCAACGCGCCTTGCGTATGCGGGCGACGCCGATTGTCGGGCGCGATTGGTACGCCGATTATCCTGACCCGGACAATTTCACATACGTGCTTTTCAATTCGCAGAACAGCGATCAGTTCATCGGCACATACTCGAACGCAGAAGTTGACCACCTGACGGACGAAGCGCGCACCGTGCTCGACAGAGAACAACGCGCCTTGCTTTATAAAGAGGTGACGCGCTTGTTGATTGATGATGCGCCTTGCGCTTTTTTGGCGCATCGCCGCAGTTTCGTAGCGCACCGAGCAGACCTTGAAGGCGTGGCGTTGCACTTGCTCTCGCCGTTTGTAACGCCGAAAGATTTGTGGTTTGCAAAATCCGGCGAGAATCGCTAATAAATATTCAATTTAAAATTTCGGAGAGGTATTTCAAAGATGAGAATTCCATCACTTTTGATGAAGAGGCTATTGGTTTATGCAGTGCTTGTCTGTTTGACACATTCTGTTCATACCGAAGGTGTTCAGCAAAGCGGCGTTTCCCAAAAAGATGCCAGAGTTGTCGAATTAATGCGAGCAGCAATTGATTGGGGAAAGCAGAAGGAATATGACAAAGCGATTGATGCGGCGACTCAAGCGTTGCAAATCAATACCAACGCCCCGGAAATTTATGCCCTGCGCGGCAGACTCTATTTACTGAAATCGAGTGTTACGTCAGCCGGGAACAGTCTTGAACTGGCATTGAACGATTTAAATCAGGCAATTCGTTTGAACCCAAATGTCGCTGACTATTACCAAACTCGCAGCTCGGTTTACCTGTTTAGGGGACAGTATGCCCAAATAATTACTGAATTGACCCAGGCGATTCGCTTGAATCCGAACAACCCGGCATTTTATTTATCAAGAGCCTATAGCTACTCAAAACTAAAAAACTATGACGCGGCGATTGCCGACTACAGCGAAGCCATCAAACGCAAGCCTGCAGATGAAAAAGCCTATATCAACAGGGGAGATTGCTATTTCGATAAAGAGAATTTTGATAAAGCGATTGGCGATTTTTCATCTGTTATCGCGATGAATCCACGCAATGCTGAAGCCTGGAGGAGGCGAGCCAACGTGCAGTTAAAACGAGGGCTTCTCGATGAGGCGGACAAAGATGTGGCTGAGTCTTTGCGACTTGACCCGAACGATATTTTGGCAAAATCAACCAAGGGCTTAATCGACAGTCAACGAACGATTCTAAGAATAAATGAGACGCTTGCCGCCAATGCAAATAAACCGGCAAGTGAAAGCAAAACTTCGACAATAACAGGCAAACCTGTTGAGCACGCAAAGCCTGTCGAAAACCCGCAACCGGCAAAGCCCGTCGAATTGAAACCACTTTCAAGTTTGACTCTCACCGATGAAGGTTATGTGAAGTTGGGGAGTGATCGTCTTGCCAGGAAAGAGTATGATTCGGCAATCAGTGCGTATACAGATGCCATAAAACTCAATCCGAAAAAGGCGGAAGCGTTTGCCGGGAGAGGCAACGCCTATGTTTTCAAGGCCGATTATGATCGCGCCATCACTGATTTGACAGAGGCCACACGACTCAATTCAAATTATTCCTGGGCATATGGCAGCCGTGGCGGAGCCTATTTTATGAAAGGGCAATATGATCGCGCTTTGAGCGATTTAAGTTCGGCAATCAGAATCAGTCCAACGTTTGTCTGGGCTTATAAAAGGAGAGCCGAAACGCTGCGCAAACTTGGAAGCCCCGACCTCGCAGAATTGGATGAAAAAAAAGCGAAAGAACTGGAACCAAAATAGTTTGCCTGTCAAAAGCATCAGCGAACCAGGAGCGCTTTGTGCTTTCTCGTTTCGTATAAAAACCTATGCATCAAGCCCCCTGATGCATACTACACTGGAAAGTAAGTTTGTTGATGTTTTGAGTAGGGGCAGGGCTTGTCCCTGCCCGGATCGCCGTAGGCGATGAACCAGCATTTTGCTTCGCAAAATCCGGGCAGCCACGAGGGCTGCCCCTACTCGATTTCTTTCAATCTTCTAAACCTCAAAATATTTAATTTCCAATGTAATAGACTCTTTCAGACCGTCAACGCTGTTTTTGCAGCGCCGATAGGAGGTTGTTGGATCCAGGCTCAAACGATTCCCTGTCGCAGAGCTTTGGCGACGGCCTCGGATTTGGAATGCACTTGCAGTTTGTCGTAGATATGGCGCATGTGAAACGAAACGGTGTTGATGCTCACATTGAGATTTGCTGCTGCGGTTTTATAATTGTGTCCATCTACCAGAAGTCTCAGTAATCGCGCTTCGTGAGCGGTAAGTTGGTAATCAACATCTGACGGCGGCGAAAACTTGCGGAATAATGCAACAACGCGACGCGCCACCGGAGGCGACATAGGGGCGCCACCGGCGACGACCTCTTTCAAACTGTCGAGCAATTTCGCGGGCGGCGTATTCTTCAGAAGGTAGCCGCAGGCTCCTGCACATAGTGCCCGGAAGATTCGTTCATCGTCGTCGTACACCGTCAGCGCCAGCGGCAGCACCTGAGGAAATCTCTCTTTTAAGATTTCGATGCCTTCGATGCCGGACATGCCGGGAAGCCCTATGTCAACAAGCGCTACGTTGGGGATATTGGCGCCGATCTTGGCAAGGGCGTCTTCCATAGAATGAAAGCGCCCGACGCAGGAGTAGCCATCGGTGAATTGCAATAGCGTCGCCAAGCCCTCGCGGATCTCGCGCCGGTCTTCGATGATCGCCACTTTGATCGTAAGCGGCGCGCTTCGGCTGTCGTCGGATTCGGTCATCTTTCCATCCAGCATAAAATATTTTGCAGAGGTACTTTCCTCATGTTTACCCGTCTTTGTCAATTCCAACCAGGTAGCCTGCTGTCCTCTCGCTCAGCCTAAAGCGCATTGACCTCAGTGATATAAGCGGGCTGCTTCCATCAGTCTTTTGGTGGAGCCACGGCAAGCGAACGAATCGCCTTGTCATAATGTATAACCTCAATTAACCAGGTTGACATCACTGAATCATGATTCAAGACTGACTGTTCAGTGATGTCATTCCGTGTTTGCTTTACGCATCAGCGATCATTGGCTTTCTGCTTCTTTAGCCTCTCTTCGGCTTCGAGGCGTTGCTGCTTGAATTTCTGCATCATCTCAGGACGGTGTGCCCATTCGACGCCACGCTCTTCGGGCTGGTCGAAGGCTTCTGGTGTCAGGTAGTAGCCGCGCTCTCGATCTGCCTTCACTTCTTCAGCCTTGAAAGGCTGTTTCCGCATGACAGCGTCAG
>JANMSG010000165.1:0-10685 GCA_031389065.1 Acidobacteriota bacterium
GCGATGTTTTCTTCCGCCAGAATCTTGACGACCGCCGAAACCTCTTCTGCGTCTTTCGGAAGAACGACAGCCGTAGGCAGATGTTTGATAACCGTAAGGGCGTCGGCTTCATAAACCAGCAACTCATCCGGTTCAATCAGCACGTTGCGTTCGCCAATCGCGGCTCGAAGCCTATCTACAACGCGCTGCGGTAATTTCTGGTGTTCTTCTGTTTCCATAGAGGAAATCATAAATAACTCAAGTATCGCGTGACTTGGTTAGTCTTTGCTACGTTCCAGAACCTGCTGAATTATCTTAGGAGAAACACGGAAACTTGTTTGCTGCAACTTTGTTATCGCTTCTGACAAATTCAAAAAACCGCGAACCGCAGCTTCTTCTAAAACAAAAAGAGTTCCAGCAACCCGCAGATTTCTTTTCAAGGCTTCGCGTACTCCCGCACGGTCATCAACGATCAGTAAATCCGCACCTAAATGTTTTGCCAATACGATAGCTTGACGCTCGCCAAGTCCTAGTCTCTCCAAATCAGGCTCTATGGTTATCTTCACTTGTTTTATTTCACACCAGGCAGGAAGCGCTGTGACCCACTCCTTTACTGGCTTCGGCGCCTTATCACTTTGCAGTTCATCAAATACGCCTTCAGGAAGGATGACTCGAGAAAAGAGTTTTTGCAGCACATCAATCTCTCCAATCAAAACCAGGTAATTGATAGGCGATGTATCGGCAATAACAATCATTTGCAAACTGGCGGTAAAACGGCGCAAAGCGATTCCCTCTGCGCCTGAATCTCATCTTCAGAATATTCGATATATGCCCCATGCTGTTTTAGAAACTCATCTATCTCCATAGGAGATTCAAAACCGAGCATATCGCCTACCTCAAACTCTGTCAGTCTACCTTCGCGATAGCCTTCTATGGCGAAGGATTCCAACATTTTTTGAGAAAGATTTTCTCCGTTGGCACGAGCGCGATAGGCAATCTCGTCAGGAATATTTACTGTGATTTCCATGATTTCCCTCGCAAGCTATTTGTTAGACATTGGAAAAACTCGAAGTTTCACTGTAACAGTTTTAATACTTCGGTACGCTTGGGTCAACGTCGTCAGACCATTGTAATATGCCGCCGACTAAGTTTTTCACTTTGCGATAGCCTGCTTGTTTCATCAACTCGACGACCTTGCCGCTTCTGACGCCGCTGCGGCAATGCACGACGATTTCATCGGCGCTTGATAATTCATGTAAGCGTTCCGGCACTGTTCTCAGAGGAATCAACTGCGAGCCAGGTATTCGACCAATGGCAAACTCTTCCGGCTCGCGCACGTCAACCAAAATAAACTCGTCGCCGCGATCAATCTTCTCTTTCAACTCGAGCGGCGTGATCTCGAACTCTTTGCCGACTTGCACCTCTTCTTGCAGTGTCACGCCGCAGAACTCTTGATAATCAATCAACTCCTTAATGGTCGGGTTCTCGCCGCAAATCGGACATTCAGGGTTCTTGCGCAATTTCAATTCACGGAACTTCATCTTCATGGCATCGAACAATACCAGGCGACCAACCAGCGGTTCGCCTTTGCCCAAAATCAACTTCACAGTTTCAATCGCTTGAATCACACCAATGATGCCTGGCAAGACGCCAAGCACTCCGCCTTCGGCGCAACTCGGAACCAGACCGGGCGGCGGCGGCTCAGGATACAAACAACGATAGCAGGGACCACGCTTCGCATCGAAGACCGAGGCTTGACCCTCAAACCTGAAAATAGAGCCGTAAACATTGGGTTTTCCTAACAACACGCAAGCATCGTTGACCAGATAGCGGGTCGGGAAATTATCCGTTCCATCAACGATGACATCATAATCTCTGACCAACTCAAGGGCATTTTCAGAAGTGATCGCAACTTCGTAGGTGTCAACTTTGACGTAAGGATTGATCTCTGCGATACGTTCTTTTGCCGATTGCAGTTTGAGTTTTCCGACATTTGCCGTCGAATGGATAATCTGGCGCTGCAAATTGGTGAAATCAACGACATCGAAATCAACGATGCCTATGCGACCAATCCCTGCAGCCGCTAAATACATAATCAAAGGCGAGCCCAGTCCGCCAGCGCCTATGCACAAGACGCTTGCGGCTTTCAATCTCTTCTGCCCTTCAAGGGCAACTTCCGGCATGATCAAATGGCGGCTGTAGCGCAGGATTTCATCATTGTCTAATTCAACTTCACGGTCTTCTTCAACAGAAAGCGAGCCACCAGCTATCGAAGGCACGATGCTCAAGGTATCGCCGTCTTTGACAGGTGTTGCGCCTTTTTCGAGATAGCGCACGTCTTCGTCGTTCAGGTAGATGTTGACGAAGTTGCGCAACTCGCCTTTGTCATTGTAAAGATGTTTTTTCAGTTCCGCGTATTTTGTGGTTAGCGCATTGAGCGCACCATCAATGGTGCTTCCTTCTACAGAGACTGCATCTTGACCGCCCGCAAAATTTCTCAATGCAGTTGGAATCAAAATATTGACTGACATAAAAATCTCCTTATTTCACGCTGTAATAAAATAAGCCACGAGTTACAAAAACCCTACGAACAGACACAGATTGCTTTGCCGCGAGCGACCAAAAGCAATCTAGTTTTTACAACAACAATTCATTCGTGTCTATTCGTTCGATGATGTAATTCGTGGCTGACTGATTTCTAATTCATAGCGAGCCTGTAACCCGCCCCTTTTTAACTGAACGCGATACTCATGCCGCGTTACCCTTTATCTTCATCCAGCAAAATTTCTTCCGGCTCAAATTTCTCGTAGTCCGGCTTCGTGAAAGAGTTAAGCACAGATGCAAGCCCTTTCTCAACCGAAACAATAACGTAAGAATCCGTAGGCCAGCAAGAGTGGTCTAAATCAAAGCCCGAAGGCTGTGCCGGATGATCCGGGTGTGAATGATAATAACCAATCACCCCGAGCTTTTGTTCACGTGCAAACAATTCGGCGCGCCGCGCCTGATCGGGCGTAATCAAATAGCGATTCGCCTGCGACTCTCGCTCGTCCGTCTTCGTCCACTCATTTTCTGCGCGATAAACAACGTGAAGCACATTCACATCGCCATCTTTATCGCCAAGCAAAAAACCGCAGCATTCGTAAGGATAGGTCTCCTCGCCGTGTTTTTTGATTGCGTCTAAATGTTCTTGTTTGACCTTAATCATCAGTAAGGACTGAGGACTGAGGACTGAGGACTGAGTAATTTCTAATTAAGGAAGTATGAAAGTTGAACGAGAGTGGGCGAAAAGAATTTCATCATTCATCGTTCCGCTTTCATACTTTTTTACACTCAGTCCTCAGTCCTCAGTCCTCAGCACTTCCTCCTTCTTCCCAAAATCGTTCGCTCAAATACTTGTCGGCGCTGTCGGAGAAGATGGTCACGATCACGCCTTGCTTGATTTCTTTCGCGACTTTCATCGAACAAGCCATCGCCGCCGCCGCTGAAACGCCTACCAACAAGCCCTCTTTTTTCCCCAGCAATCTTGCGTATTCGTGTGCTTCTTCGGTGCTGACTTCGTGATCTTCGTCCGCAACAATCGCATCATAAATGCCCGGCACAATTGCCGTCGCCATGTGCTTCATGCCTTCAAGCCCGTGAAACGGCGAATCGGGTTGAAACGATATGCAGCGGATTTCAGGATTCAATTCTTTCAAACGGCGGCTCGTGCCAATAAAGGTTCCGCTGGTGCCAAGCCCTGCGACAAAGTGCGTGATGCGCCCGCCGGTTTGACTCCAGATTTCGAGCGCCGTGGTTTCATAGTGCGCCCGCCAGTTTGCATCGTTGTTGTATTGGTCTGGATAAAAATACAGCTCAGGATTTTCAGCATACAAACGACGCGCTTCTCGAATCGCTCCGTCAGAACCTTCCAGCGGACTCGTTAATACCAAATCTACGTTGTAGGCTTTCAGTATTCGCTTGCGTTCTTGGCTGGCATTTTGTGGCAGCGCAAGTTTCACGCGATAGCCACGCGCTGCGCCTATCCACGCATAGGCGATTCCGGTGTTGCCAGACGTTGCGTCAAGAATGATTTTCTCTTTCGTAAGTCTTCCGGTGCGCTCGCCATCTAAAATCATGCTGAGCGCCGGACGATCTTTGACGGAGCCGCCGGGATTGAACCATTCAGCCTTCGCATAAATTTCTACGTCACGCAAATCCGCCGTAATGTTTCGCAATTTAAGCAGCGGCGTGTTCCCTACGTGCTGCCAGGCTTCCAGAGGTTCACGCGCGCGTTGCAAAGAAATCTCTTCGACAGTCATCGTTGCTTTTTCTTTCATAGATGCAAAATCAAAGCATAGCATTGCACAAGCAGAACGCCAATTTCTTGAACCCCCAAGTCAATCGTTCGATTGTGAAGGAGGCTAACAAGCTGATTACGCCCGCTATCGGGCTTGCGCTACAGTTTTGCTGGCGTTTGCTGATGGGTATTTTATCTTTTCAAAGAACTCTTCAAACAATGAAAACACGACCGCGTCAATTTCACTTTCGTTGACGACAAAAGCCATCTTCTTGCCCGAATCGCTTTGGCAAATCAAATTTACGTTAATCTTTTCGATTGCTTGAAAGATTTGACTCGCTACATCCGTATCGAACCTCACGTTATCCGCAACCAGAGAGACGATTGCTTTATCAAGCTCTACTTTCACCTTGCCTGCGCCGTCCAGGTCACGCTCAATTGCATCAAGCATTTCGATATTCTCCAATACCACAGAGACAGCGATTTCAGAAACCGTCACAAAATCGAAATGAATTTGATGACGTTCAAAAGCCTCGAAAACCCTGTGCAAAAAGGCGAACGCTGAAAGCCTGCGTGTAGAGGTTATGGTGATGATGCTCAAGCCTCTTTTGAACTCGATTGATTGAATGAAACCAGGCGACGGCTGATTCTTTTGACTTGTGCGTACCAACCCGCTAGCAGAGTGGTGAGCGTCGTATGTTTGCAATGCTGTTTCCATAAGTTCGTTGGTTATCAAGGTGCAGGCAACAAGTTATTGACTCGCCTAAATTCATCCGCGCAGACTCGCATTGCTATGCGCTATCCGCACAGAACCGCGCCGCCGTTTACATTAATCACTTCGCCTGTGATGTGCCGCGCCAGGTCCGAAGCGAGGAAAAGAATCGGTCCCGCCACGTCTTCGGCAGTGGCTACGCGATGCAGCGGAATATTGGCAAGTATATCGTCAATTCCTTGTTTGTTGTGCAGAGGCTCTGCGGACATATCCGTATCCACCCAACCGGGCGCGACGGAGTTGACGGTGATGCCAAAATCGCCAAGTTCGCTGGCGAGTGATTTCGTGAAAGAGATAATACCGCCTTTTGATGCCGCGTAGTGCGAGTGGAAGGCTTCGCCGCGCTGTCCCGCTGTGGAAGAGACTGTGATGATGCGCCCCGAGCGGTTGAGTTTTAAAGCGGCAGCCGCGAATTTGCAGGTCGCATACACGCCTTTGAGGTTGATATCTATGGTCTCGTCCCAAAGTTTTTCATCCAGCTCATCAATTGCGCTCCTCGTCCAGACTCCGGCATTCGCTACGACAATATCTATCGGTCCGAACTCACGAATCGCCGCCTCGAAGAGGGCGCGAACATCATCTATTTTTGAGACATCAGCTTGAAAAGTAATGGCGCGAACGCCATGTGCGCGACATTCTTCAGCGATGCGCTCTGCGGCTACTTCGTGGTGAAAATAGTTGATGACGACATGCGCGCCTGCTTCTGCAAATTTGATTGCCGCAGCGGCGCCGACTCCGCGTGACGCGCCTGTGATAATGGCTACTTTGTTTTTCAAATTTATCATTGCTTCCTCTTGCTAATTCCTTTGGCGTTTAGATGCAGTCCCTGACCCCTATTATTTGTTTAACGCAAACCTACATAACGGTCAGAGACCGCCTCTAAACGCCTCCCCTCATTTAATGGAGAAAGGGAGATAGGGAGCAGGGGAGAGGGGGAGTTGAAATCCTCTGCTCTTAAATTTTAAAGAGTGCAAATATCAAGTATTTGAAAGGTGAAGGAGAAACTGAAATCTCCCCCTCTCCCTTGCTCCCCCTCTCCCCTTCTTGCCTCTCACCCGCCTGCAATGGCAGGGACGATGGAGACTTCCGCGCCGCTCGGAATAGGAGTGGAAAGATTATCTAAAAAACGTATGTCTTCGCCGTTGACATAGATATTGATAAACTGGCGCAAATCGCCGCTTGGTTCGCACACACGAGCGCGAAAGCCCGGATAATTTTCCTCAAGTTTCTCTAAAACCTCTGTGACGGTTCCGGCTTCCAGTTCTACGAGGTCGGAATCGCCTGTTAATTTACGGAGTAATGTTGGTATGACGATGTTGACTGACATGTTTCTTTCTCCTTTTGCAAATTCTCATCTTCGAATTAAGCCGAGACGGCAAAGCCTTTGAGCGCTTGCTCGAAGTGATTGATGTGCGGCTCGATGATGATTGGCGGCGCAAGTTGCACGGCTTCTGTCGTTTTCAAGCCGTTGCCGGTTATCACAATGACTATGAGTTCGTCAGGATTGAGGCGTCCCTGTTGAATCAGCTTTCTGGTGACGGCGACCGTCACGCCTCCCGCTGTCTCTGTGAAGATGCCTTCGGTCTCGGCAAGTAATTTTATGCCTTCGACGATCTCTGCATCTGTAACATCTTCAGCCCAGCCGCCGCTGTCAGCGATGACACCAGCCGCGTGATAACCGTCGGCTGGATTGCCTATGGCAAGCGAGCGCGCAATGGTATTGGGCTTCACGGGTTTGATTTGACGCGATTGCCGTTTCACCGCATCAACAATCGGATTGCAACCTTCGGCTTGCGCGCCATAGATGCGCGTCGTCACTTCGTTTTCAAGCAAGCCTAGTTGCTCAAATTCTTTCAAACCTTTATGAATTTTCGAAATGAGCGAGCCGCCTGCCATCGGACAGACAACTGCCGCAGGGGCTCGCCAACCTAATTGCTCGGCAATTTCGTAACCGACCGTCTTTGAACCTTCCCCGTAAAAGGGTCTTAGATTCACATTCACAAATCCCCAGTCGTGGCGGTCGGCTATCTGGCTGGTCAGACGATTCACCTCGTCATAGTTACCGCGCACCGCTATGACGTTTGCGCCATAAACCGAAGTGCCTATGACTTTGCTGGGTTCAAGGTCGAAGGGAATGAGTATGTATGCGGGGAGTCCTGCCGCCGCGGCGTTTGCGGCAACCGAATTGGCGAGATTGCCCGTCGAAGCGCAACCGACGGCTGATAGTTTGAACTCGCGCGCTTTGTTGATTGCAACGGCTGTAACCCGATCTTTGAATGAAAGGGTCGGGGCGTTGACGCTATCGTTTTTAATATAGAGATTTTTTAAGCCCAGAGCCTGTGCAAGTCTGTTGGAATGTACCAGAGGAGTTGCGCCGCTTGCACGACCGATAAAGGGTTCGCCGTCTAAGGGAAGGAGTTCATGGTAACGCCAGAGATTTTTTTCTCTAGAGGCAATCTTCTCGCGTGAAAAAGTGCCTTTGATGGCGTCGTAATCGTAAACCACTTCAAGCGGCGCGAAACAATCTTCACAACCTGCTATCGGTTGTTTTTCATATTCGCGTCCACACTCTCTACACTTCAATCCATTTACAAAACTCATAATCTCTCCCATGCGATTTTGCGATCGCTGTTTTCGGGTTAATCCCTACAGCCGCAGAGCACAAAGAAAAAGCCCCGCGCCAAACAATGGCGCGGGGCTTTTGAGAATTCTCCGGGCTGTTTAGCAGTTTTTTTCGTGGAGCAAGTCACCTTTAAAATCGCCACGTCTTGATTTTGAAAAGAGCCAATAAAACGAAAAAAGCCTCGCGCTAAACTTGCACAAGGCTTAAAAACTTTCCTTACTGTTTAGCACATTTTTATCGTGGAGCAATTTGCTTTAAATCACCACGTTTTCGTTGAAGTCACAGCGTACTCGCTTAGACTCTATGGTGTCAAGAAAAATTTTCTCTGCCTTTGATTTTCTGTTGAAAAATAATGCTGGAAGACGCAAGCGGAATGCATGACCGAAACACATTTCCGAAGCATTCCTGATAGTCTTATTTTGAGACAGTCTGAAAAGCAATTCATACACAACTCATACATATCTTAGACCAATTCGAGAAGAGCACAAAAAACAAATTATGACGTTTTCCTTCTATTCTCCTACCTGGGAATTTACACCATACCTGTCAGCAAAAGCTAAATAATTGATTTGGCAATAGACTCAAGCTGGCGAGCTTCTTTGCAACTGACAAGCCCTTGAGGATATTCATTCTTACCTTAAAAACGCTCCCTGTGTCGGCACATCAATTGCACATCTCATTGTGTACAACCAAAAGTGAATCCAATTTAAAGAGAGTTGAACTAGAGAGTAAGGATATTGCCAACAGGTTTACGCTTTTTATCATCTCATCGTTACTCTCTTTCTTTTGATTCACGAAATCAAGAGTTTAAGGAGAATAAGAAATGCAATATGGTAAAAGAGACTTTGAGTCCTACAGGGATTTGCACGATAGGGATGATCGGGATAGGCGAGACACTAGGTATTCCGAGCAATCGCCTAGCCGAAACAATGAAGGCTTTCGCGGCGATAACAGAGACGGCAGCCCTGCACGTCTGCAAAATACAGACTACAGGGATTTTGATACGCGCAACCGAAGGGGTGATTACCCGGAACGTTACTCTGCCGGTGAAAGCCTTCGCGAGAGTTTTGCGAATCAGGGAGCCAAACGCTCACACCTGAAATGTCGCGACATCATGACGCGCAAAGTAACCACCTGCAACAAAAATACCAACATAGGAAATATCGCCCAGTTGATGCGTGATGAAGATATTGGCGCAATTCCTGTGCTTGATGATGAGGGTAGGCTCGAAGGCATCGTCACAGACCGCGATATCGTCGTTGAGGGATTAACAAAGGATAAAGCGGACTCGGAACTGAGGGCAGAAGATTGTATGAGTACAGATTTGTTCACGGCGAGCCAAAACGACAGACTCGTTGATGTGATACGCGAAATGGGCGACCACCAAATCAGACGTGTCCCT
Organism: Acidobacteriota bacterium; assembly: GCA_031389065.1. Lineage (GTDB taxonomy): Bacteria > Acidobacteriota > Blastocatellia > UBA7656 > UBA7656 > JACQDB01. The sequence goes on from JANMSG010000165.1 coordinate 9,053, forward strand.
GTCGTGGATAGTCGAAACCGGCTGGTTGGCATCATTTCGATGGCTGACGTAGCGACCCAGACCAATAAAGATAAAGAACTGGAAAAGGCGCTTGAGGAAATCAGCAAGCCATCTTCATTATTTGGTCGTATGGCTTACTACTTCGGGTTTTAATTCGGCTTTTCTGATCTGTGCAACCTACATGCGCAAAGTTATCAATCAGGTTTATCCGTTAGGGTGAGCCGGAATAGAGAGGAAAAAATGAGCAAGAGTAAAGAAGCAAGTGAAAGAGAACAGAACAATACTGCAAACCAGCAAAATGTTGAATCAACCAATAATCAACAAACCGATCAGTTCAACCAAAGAGTTGGCGCTCGTGGTCAGACACAGTACAGGCAGGGGCGCGAGAGCGCACGCGATTTCCCGCGACGCTCTACGTCGCAACAATCCAGAAATGAAGGATTCCGCCAGAGCGCAAATCTCCCGCAATCCTCAAATAGATTGGATACAGATAGTCGTAGCCGATACGCGCAAACGGGCGGTTCTGAGAATCGTGGCTTTAGAAGGGAAGAGACAGGCGATTTCTCCTCTCACAACATAGGCCAGCGAACGCGAAGCGACTTTGAGCGTAATCGCCAGAACGATGAGCAAAGCGGGCGACAATCCTACGGCAATCAAGGAAATGTCCGACAAACAAATCAGTCGGAGTATGATCGCAGTTCCTCCAATTACGGCTCGCAGTCAGAGCGCCAGACCAGACCTTACAGAAATGAGGAAGGGCAGAATCGAAGCGCCTATAATCAGGAAAGTTATGATTCCCGCTCTACGCCCGAAGATTATGATTACAATCGTGCCAATCAAAATAGCGCGCCTTATGATACACCGCGCGCCAACTTCGGAGTCGAAAGCGAATACGATAATCGTAGTTTAGAAAACCGAGATCTCTATAATCAGGGAAACCAGGGCTGGGATTATAGAGAAAAGGATGGCTATAGAAATGTATTGCGCTGTAGAGATATCATGACCAGAGACGTGACCATCTGCTCGCCGGAAAGTAGCTTGAGAGAAGTAGCCGATAAGATGGAAGATGACGATGTCGGTTCCATTCCGGTTGTCGAAAATGGCCGGCTGATTGGTCTGGTTACCGATAGAGACATCGTTTGCCGGGTAATTGCAGAAGGTCGCGACACACGCACAGCGACGGCAAGAGAGGCGATGACAGAAGATGTCGTAACCTGTACGCCGGATGAATCACTGCATGAAGCCGTTCACAAAATGGGAGAACATCAAATCCGCCGCCTGCCAATCTGCGATCCGAGCGGAAAACTGCAAGGCTTTATCTCCATCAGTGACATTTCTCTCGAAGCGGAATGCGATAGGGAATTAGCCCGTGCCCTTGAGCAAATTTCACAATCCACGCCCTATCAAGCGCATCGCAGATAAATAGCTGCTATGCGAAACGATCAAGGCGCCGCAAATGGATTCCATTTGCGGCGCCTTGCTGTTTATCTCTATCAAGGCTTAGCGTGCATTCGGTTTCGAGGTACGCCATAAAGGTCAGAGAAACTTCAGCCGAAATGCACGGCTACGCGCTCCAGGTCTCAGTGGGGCTTTTCTCCTGCTCAGCGGAAGTTCTCAACCAGCAGGAGGTCCG
>JANMSG010000167.1:0-3131 GCA_031389065.1 Acidobacteriota bacterium
GCCAAGTGGCGCGCGAGATTTGAATCAATTGGCCTTGCGGGAAAGATCTCACCTCGCTCTTTATGCCATTGGGCGCGGTCGTAGAGGTAATATTAGAGCCGTCCGCTTGATCTACAGGCACGGGTGCTTCATAAGGAGTAGCGTTTGAGGAGGTTGCCGAGTCTTTTCCAGGGTCTTTGGCGCAGCCTGCGAAAATGAGCAAAAGCGCGATGGATAAAAATAAAATGGCGTTTTTCATGAATCTTGAATCCTCTTTTCTGGTTATATAAAAATGCGCGAGTTGAAAGCTCGCACATCAATTGAATCATCTGCATTCACGCTTTTCAAATCATTTCATGGAAGTCTTCTTCAAATGCTCTCGTGTGAAAATCGCATCGCTCAAGTTTTGATCAAACTTTACCTCTTTGATTTCAAAATCGAGATGCTTCTTCTTTACAGGATTCTCCATCGTCCATTTCGTGCGAATCCAATGGCCATTGATTTGCTCGGATTTGGTGATGTTGACGCGACGATTCAATACATTTTTATTGTCGTAAAACTCCGCTACCAAAGCTGTGTAGTTCTCTTTTGAAATCAGCATGACGACGCGAGGAAACCTGGAATCCGCGCCTTTCTTCAAACTTCCTTCCAAACGATAAGCGGGCACGGAATTTACGTTTTCTTCGCCAATGAGTTTGAAGTCATATTTTTCAGGCTGTCCGTCAACCAACTCTTGAACGGTCAAGCCGAAAAACGAATCTTCATTGGTCGCGCCTTTGGCGGTTGCAAAACTGTCGTTACTTTGAATGTAACGAGTCCCTTCAATCTCGCCTTGCGGTGAAATCGCGATGAGCGCGTTGCGGTCGCGTTCTTCAGCAGGTGATAAAAACTGGCTGAATATCAAGCGTCGCCCATCGGCTGCGCGTTTGTTTGAAATGCCCAATAAAACATTATGACTTTGCCCGTCTGATTCTTGAATTTTCACTTGCATCTTGAAAGCGCTGTCGCGGCTATTGTCGAGTGCGCGATATTTTTCAATGAGGCGTTGCCCTTCGCTCGCCGCTTCAGCCGTATTGGCAGACGCGGCTGGAGGCGCAGAAGTGGTCGTCTCTGTTTTACTAGCGGGATGATCGCCGCAAGCTGAAAGCGTCATGGCAAACGCGCATAGGCAGAACAAGAAAAGTGCGCGGTTCTTGCTGGTTTCAAAAATGAGGATTGACTTCATCTTCATAGCTTTAAATTTTAACCTCTTGTGGTTCGGATTTTCTTTCATCAAGTAGCTGTCTTTTACGTTTGATTTCGTTGCCCAGCGCGGCTCCTGCGAATAATTTTGTCCGCATCAAAGCTGGCAAAAATATCAAATCAGCCGCCAGACATACAAATATAGTTATCGCCCAGAGCATCCCAGAGGTGCGAACCGGCACGAAACTCGACAGCGCGAATATTAAAAACGCGGCGATGAGCATCAAGTTCGCAAGCGTCATAGGTTTGCCCGTCCTGAGCATGGTCAACCACATCGCCCAGTCTTCGTCGCTCTTGAGATCGCTTGATGAAGATGCCTGCCGCTCTGCCATACATTGACGATAGCGACGAATCATATGCACGGCATTATCAACCGCAAGCCCCAGCACAGAGCTGGCAATCAGGCTGGTCGTCAGGTCTAGCGTGATCCCCATCCACCCCAGGAAACCGAAATAGCCCAGGATTGGCAGCAAGTTTGGAATCAAGGCAAGCAAACCCGTAGCAAATGACCGAAACATCAAAACCATCATCAAGTAAATCGTGATCAGAGCAATGGCAAGGCTGGATGCTTGCGACGAAGCGACTTCGTCAGAGGCATCGTTGAGCAGGATGAAAGAGCCTGTCAATCGCGCTGCAAGGTTTGCCGGCAAATTGCTGCGCGTCCAGTCATTAATTTTATCGATCAAGGCGCGAAGCTCGTTTGAGCCGAACAGATTGGTTCGTAAAATAATCACTGCGCTTGTGCGGTCACGGGTTACCAGTTTATTCAACGAGTCGTCTTGCGAAAGATAACTGTCGAAGATGGATTGCAAACGGGCTTGATTTTTGGGTATTTCGGCAAGCTTTTCATCCGCTTTGCCAGGCATCGCGTGATTGAATTTTTTAACGATGTCAGCAACGGAAATCGCCGCGTCAACACCTTCCTGTTTGAGGGCGAATTGTTCAAGCGCGTCAACGCTTTGCATAAACGCGGGATTGGTCGCGGCGTTTTTTTCGCCGCTCACGACGATTTGCAAAACCGAAGCGCCCGCCAGTTGTTCGTGCAACTTCACTGCAGTTTGTGAAATTTCGCTATCGCGTGGAAAGATTTTCAGGTAGTCGGTGTTGACCCGCATCCAATAGGCACCCGCGCCCATCAACAGACTTGCGGCTAAAGAAATGATCAAGACCGCACGCCTGCGAAAGAGAATCAAAGCGGTGATGTTTTTCAACCATTTGTTCATCCACGTGGCGTAATCTTTTTGTCCGGAGTCTATGCGACCTAACGCTTGTTGAGGCAACAAGGTCAACACCGCAGGAACGAAGGCGAGCGTCAAGATCAGCATAAACGCCACGCCTGTTGCTTGAAATAAACCCATGTCTTTTGCTGCGGGAACGGGGCTTGAAGTAAGCGATGCGAACCCCGCTATGGTCGTCGCGCCGGAAACAAACAAAGCGGGCATGATAAATTTCAAACCATCGAGCCAGATGGCGCTCTGTGTTTTGACATCGGCTTTCGTATCAAGCGAAGACATGGAAATTTTGTATTGATTCAAAACGTGGAAGATGTAAGAACTGGCAACTGCCATCAACACCGTAGGCAATGAGAGCGTCGCAATGGTGATGGGTTTGCCAAGCATGCCCATAAAACCTATCGTCCAAATCAATCCAATAAGCAGCGCTATCGTTGGCAGCATAGCGCCCCAAAAACTGCGAAACGCTCCTAAAACGACCAGTATGCTGTGCAGGGCGGCGAGTGGCGAAAGCAGCGACACATCGCGTACCTTACTATTTACGCCTTTGACATCCATCAAAGGAACGCCCGCCTGCCTCAGATCGCCGCGTGATTCCTATTTGACTACACGTTCAATTTCTTCCGCAACATCGTGACTCTCTTTGGTCGTCTTCGGCTTGAGTTAGACACTGATTTC
>JANMSG010000189.1:0-3670 GCA_031389065.1 Acidobacteriota bacterium
GATTCAGACCTCGCGAGATTTCCGCAGGCGAAGGCGTATTGGCTTTGTTGAATAACACTGTGTCAGCAAGGCGACAACCGAAGATTGTGCTTGCGACTTTGAAGAAGGCAATCGTTGGAGCCCGTTCGCTGAAAAGTATTCGCGGCGAATCAGTAGAAATGATTGACGCGGTATTAAGGAAGTGTGAGATTTAATTACACGATTACACTATTTGTTTTGACATCACATGAGTAATTGTTGTAAAAAACAGAGCTAACGGACAGACTCCCCTGCCAACAGATTTGCTACAAGTAATGAAGGAGAAAGCATGGCAACAACATCTGAACAAATAAAGCCACAGGCGAGAAGCGAAGGTTTAGTCATTCAGGAATTATCCGATGAAGTATTGGTTTATGATTTAGAGCGCGACAAAGCGCACTGTTTGAATCAAACCGCAGCAATCGTGTGGAAGAATTGCGACGGTAAAACGACTATATCCGAAATTGCGCGGATTCTTTCCAAGGAATCAGGCTTACCCGCTAATGAAGGAATCGTGTGGTTAGCGCTGGATCAACTAGGTAAAGCTCGCCTATTGCCTGATAAAGTCATGAACGCAAAAGCGAACTCTGTAATGACAAGACGCGATGTAATGAAACGAATTGGGATTAGGGTAGCAATAGCTTTGCCCGTAGTTACCTCTATTTTAGCTCCGCAAGTACAAGCAGGAATCTCTTGTACTTGCATTAATTTGACAGATTGTGGTCCATTTCCTAATTGCCCACAGGGTGCTTGCACAGCTGGTCAATGTTCACCACCAGGATTAACTCGGGATGATAAATAGACAAAGAATTCAACTTGTGAGTTATTTAATGTTCAAGCCAGAGTCACACCTTGTATGATATTACATCTTATGAGGATTGATCAGGCGTCGTGAAGTTATTGAAGGGAATTAAAAAAAAAATAATAACCAGCTATTAACCCAAGTCCTTTCAGGCTCATGGCGCATTGAGCCATCATTAGTTGAAATATCTTCAAATGATCTAAAAACTCTTAGAGCAATACTTCCATTATCAGGCACTGGAGGATTAGCTTGGAGGCGTATAGGTAACACCGACTTGCACAACACTCAGGTCGGTGAAGAACTTCATCAAGTCTATCGCCTTCAAACTCTCTATGCAGGAAAGCACGAACTCAATATTCAAAATGTCTTTAACTTTTTGCGGAATTCGGATGTCGAGCCAATGCTCGTCAAAGGCTGGGCGATTGCTCGGTTTTATCCTGCAAAAGGTTTGCGGCCTTATGGCGATATTGATTTGATTGTTCATCCGAAAGATAGAGCAAAAGCAGCAGAGGTGATGAGCAGTTCCGAAGGCAAAAAATATTGGATTGATTTTGAGCATGAAGAATTAGAAAAACTTAATGAACAGAGCCTTGGCGATTTATTTGCACATTCGCAATTGGTCAAACTTGGCGATACAGATGTGCGCGTGATGGGCGAGGAAGACCATCTACGGTTTTTGTGCCTTCATCTTTTACGCCACGGAGCATGGCGGCCTCTCTGGTTTTGCGACATAGCCATTGCCGTTGAATCGCGAAAAGATAATTTCGATTGGCAGCGTTGCCTAGGCAAAGTTAAACACCAAGGTGATTGGGTGTTGTGCACGATTCGGCTCGCTCATGAATTGTTGGGAGCAGACATCAGCAACACTCCTGCGGAGAATAAAAAACTCCCCAAATGGCTCGTGCCGACAGTGTTGAAGCAATGGGAAAAACCTTGCTCTATAGACCACGCGCCTCCGGAATTGATCATGACTTCGTTGCGTCATCTTACGCATATACCAAAAGCGATTCGAGACCGCTGGCCCGACCCGATTTCGGCGTCAGTCAGAATGAATGCGCCGTTCAACGAACTTCCGCGATTACCTTTTCAGATCGCAAATTACCTAGTAAGTCTCACACGCTTCGTTGGTCGGTTGCCGAAATTGGGAACCCGAAAATAGAATGGCAGTTGAAACAAAAGCCCCACGCTAAATCAATAAAGCACATAATCGGCTTAGGAGTTAAGTCCTTGAAATTTTTTAACGAACTCGGAACAGTAGTTGAACAGCGTTGGCGAGATAAAAATTATGATGAAGCGGTGTTTCCTGATATTGCCGCGACTGTGCTTGATGAAATGCCGCCGCACGAATATTTGAATGCCTGGGATATTATTCGCTGGCTTCACACGACGCCGCAACTACCAAGACAGATGGATGTTGATGGGCGGTTTGGCGATCCTCCTATTACAATATTTGCTGGCAACAGATTTTTTATAGACATCTATTTCTGGTTGGACGGCACAACTAGCATTCATCAACACGCTTTTTCGGGCGCGTTTCAGCTCATCTTAGGTTCAAGCCTTCACAGTCAGTATGAATTCAAACAAGACACGCAAATCAATGACCACCTCTGTGTAGGGCAAGTCAAGTTTGACAATATTGAATTGTTGCAAGTCGGGCAGACTAGAAAAGTGCTTTCTGGCAGACGCTTCATTCATTCTCTCTTTCATCTCGATAGACCTTCGGCGACGATAACTATAAGAACCCATCAAGACATTCAAACTCATCCGCAATGGGGGTATCTGAAACCAAACCTTGCGCACGACCCTTTCTTTCGCGAAGAATCATCAATCAAAAAATTGCAAAGCGTGTCGTTGTTGCTCCATATGAAGCACCCGGATGCAGATTCCTTTCTCAGCGATTTACTGACTTCGTCAGATTTTCAAACGACGTTTGGAATCCTCGACATGGTCTACAAACATTTCACCAACGATGCTTTGCAGCAGGTCTTTCATATAGGGAAAGGCGAAGAGCGGTTTGCTTCCTTATTCGACGTAGCGCGCAAAAGACATGGGCAACTGATTGAAATTCTGCCGCCCGTTTTCGCGGAGTTCCAAAGGCAAGCGAGCATCATTAATCGCAGGCAATTTCTGACAGGCGTTGAACACAGATTCTTTCTGGCGCTCTTATTAAACGTGCCGGACAAAAAGTTGATACTCGATTTGGTCAAAGAGCGTTTCCCTGAAACCCCTGCGCTCGATACGATTGGCGAATGGTTGATGGAGCTTTCGACGACGAAAGTCTTAGGTTCGCAAGAGCCAAATGTTTTAGGCATACAGGATTTTGACGAGGATTATCTCTTCGTCTTTCAGCGAATGATGGAAGGACTTTCGACCGAGCAAATAAATGCCGCTATAGACCAAGAGTTTTCGCCAGAATATGCGGAAGATTTGAAAAACGATCTTGAGATGATTGAAAATCGCCTGCGAAACGCTACCCTCTTCAAATCTATACTTTCAGAATAAAAGCGTTTCCGATTGCTCAATATTGAGGTATTTAATTCAGACGAACGTCATACCCGCGTTTCGATTCCCGCTCGTTTGCCAGTTTGTTTAGTATAAATCAATATTTTGCTGTAACCGATTGTGAAATTCGTCATATAGAATTGAGGGCAAAGAGTGCCCTTTTATCGGCGGGAAAGTTGCGAGCATGGGGGCAGCAATAAGCAAAAGAAAAACACAAATTTCCGACCCTTAAAGTTTCACACCTCCCCAATCGCGTCATTTGAGTAAGTAAAAGTAAAACGAGAAAGGGATTCACGGGGCTTCTCAAGAACACAGTTAATATATTGGTAACATAGAAATTAGCTTGAC
>JANMSG010000201.1:0-2722 GCA_031389065.1 Acidobacteriota bacterium
CAAAAATCTTTGCCTGCGCCGCTTATCAAAACGACGCGAACACTCTCATCGGTGGCGGCTTCTTTGAGTGCTGCCTTAACTTCATTGACGATTTCAGAATCCAACGCATTGCGTTTATCGGGGCGATTGAGCGTCACGCGCGCAATTTTACTTTCGACACGATAGAGAATTTTGTTGTAGTCAGATTGCTCAACGCCTTTCGGCATCAATGGTTCTTTCTCGATCATACTCTTTCCCTGATAAACGCCTCGCACGGTTTACACAATGAAATAAGGGTGTCAACAGCCAGACAATTTGCTTCAATCAAAGATCCACAAAGCGCGTCGTCACTTCTTCAATTTTTCAAGAAAGTATTTGCGGAACTTTGCCACTTTCGGCTCAACGACAGCGCGGCAGTACGGTTGATTCGGATTATTCTCGAAATAATTTTGATGATAGTTTTCGGCACCGTAGAACTCGGGAATCGGCGCGACTTCGGTGACAATCGGACTGCCCCAAATTTTCGCGGCATTCAATTCGGCAATGCTTTTGTCAGCAATCTCTTGCTGTTCAGGCGAATGATAAAAGATTGCCGAGCGATATTGACTGCCTTCATCGTGTCCTTGCCGGTTCAAAGTTGTAGGGTCGTGAATGGTAAAAAAGACTTCCAGAATTTCTTTAAATGAAACTTCATGCGGATTGAAAGTTACCTGCACAACTTCCGCGTGACCTGTGGTGCCTGAGCAGACCGCTTGATACGTAGGATTTTTTACGTGCCCGCCTGTGTAGCCGGATTCGACTGTTTCAACGCCGCGCAAATCTTTGAAAACGGCGTCCAGACACCAGAAGCAACCTCCGCCAAGCGTTGCGATTTCTTTGTTATTATCTGACATGGATTGAATGACTCCTATTTTTTTGCCTGTGTAATGGCTGACGATTCAAGTATATCGTCGCTTTTGCGGAGTCACAATTGAACCAGGCTTTTCGGTAAGAAGCAACGCAGGCATCAGTTTCGCAAGTTTCTAGCTTACTTCTATTTTTGTTGCTACATCTTTCGAGTAGCTCTGCTCTTTATAAGTCCAAATGGCTAGAGCAACACATCCAGCCAGCAAAAAACAACCGACTACAGCAAGGGATTCGGAAAGAATGAAGCGGTAGACCATCTCTTCCTGATCTACAACACGCTCTTTTGCATGCCTTGCAAAGAAGAGAGAATCTATCATCGGTTTCGTAACAACAAATTTCAAGAATAGATAGCGGGCGATTTCAAGGAGGCTTAAAATCGAGCCCCAGAGCAAAGTCCTTTTCAGCAAATAATTCGATTGCCCCTTCTCGCTTATGGCATTCCACTTTTTTATCTGTTGAGTATTCATTCCAACTTTCCAATCAGAGATTTTTAAAAGAGACGCAATTGTATATCTCCCTTCATCAAGCAGCAAGTTTCTCTTTTACTTACGGTTTATCTTCAACCTTGATGCGCGTCTCTTTACTATTGGTACGAATTTCAGGCACGTACATCGCTTGTCTGAGCTAAAAGAGAAAAATTGCAAAGGTTTATGTGCATTGACGAAGCCAATGCTCAATTTTATCAACATCGTATTTGTCAGCTTCGATACCAAGAACCAGTTCAATGACTTCTTGAAGTGAAGCTGAAATATCTTTGCCATTTCGATAGAGAAATTCATCTACGATTGCCGTTGCTGTGCGCTTATTGCCGCCAAGCCATGGGTGATTTTTAATTAGACCGAAATAGAGGGTAGCAGCTTGACAAATGAGGTCTGCATTTTCATAACTAGCAACCTGCTGTGGGCGCGCCAAGGCTGATTCAATCAAGCTGCGGTCAAAGACTCCATAGTACATTTCCCCCGCCATCCGCATCTGGTCAATGTGCAGAAAAACCGCTTCAGGATAAGAGACATAAACCACCTTTTCAGTCGCCAAGTCGCTTCATCTCCTCAAATGCCTCTTTATACTTTTCATAGATGCGACGCGAAGACTGGATCAACTCCGCAGAAGGGGGCGGTAGAATTTCAATCTCAATTTTGCCTTGTTTGGCATGGAGAAGAGCGATTGACCCTTCAGCAACGCCGAGCGCCTGAGCGAATTCCGGCGGGATGTTAATTGCCCAGCCTTGCTCTGTCTTTTGTGGTATATCGCTGCCAATCATAATCATTCTCCGCGAAAAATTTCTTGCAATAAATTTGCACCTTTTCTGCGTCAAATCAAGCGTTCATCGCTAAAAACTTCAAGTCAATTACGGTTTATCTTCCACTTTGATGCGCGTCTCTTTACTATTGGTGCGAATCTCCGGCACGTACATCGCATGTCCCAACACCGGCAAAGCGTGAAAGGCGCCAGGTGTTTCGGCTCTCAGTTGGTAGCGAATTTCCCATACACCTTCCGGCAAATGGTCTATGAACATTGCGACTTTCCTGTCACGCAACTCCTGATAAATCCATTGCTGTCTGCCCGTATAATTGGCTCCGTCAATTGACGCAAGATTGGCTCCTGTAGCCGATTTCGCGTTCATTGCGTCCTTCGTCGCATTGGCGTTAGCATTGCCGAACTTGCGACTGACTGCGCCCGATTTTAACTCTTTGGCAAAGAGATTTTCGCCGCTGCGAATCTCTACGGCTTCAAGCCCTGCTGGCTTCAAATCTTCAAACAGCAAGTACGAGTAATTGTTTTTCCCTTCTACTGTGAGCACGACTTCGACGCGCTCGCCGCTCACTACGCTTTCGCC
>JANMSG010000206.1:0-14705 GCA_031389065.1 Acidobacteriota bacterium
GGTCAACAATCGCTTCGTATTCCGAGCCGGGCGTGCGACCATCGCCAAGCGCGCGCCCTTCAACAATGTTGATGTGAGTGGTTTTGATAAAACTTTCGTAATCCAGTCCATCTACTGTTTCAAAGCCTATGCCAAAATCGCTCGCTTGAATATACTCGCCCACAGGGGTTGCCGCTTTCACTCCTGCGATGGGCGGCTTGGGTATGATGTCAGGGTATTCCGGCGTAGGCTGGATGCCGTTCAAAATTGCAGCTACGTACCGCGTAGGCAGGGTCAATTGACTAACGACTGAGGTTCCACTAACGATGTCTGACGGCACAAAGCGAATCTCCGCATCAACATTGGCTTGTCGCTCCCCTGTGTCGCGTGTCATGCCACGTGCCAGACCTACCATCAAGACGATTAAAACAACGCCGAGCGCCACACCGAAAACACTTATCATTGTGCGCAAAGGGCGCTGCTTGATGTTTTCTATAATTAAATTATCCATATCATTTCTTCTTCGCTTCGGGTTCAGCTTTGCGCGGTTCGTCCAGATTCACTTCTTTCAAATTCTCTGTGTTTTCCAATCTGAATGCACTATCTGGCAGTTCAGGATTGATCTGAATAGAGTCTCTTTCTAGAATCAATGTAATTTGATAGCCATCATTGCGTCTGTCAACAATTATCTCTTCGGGCCAGAATTTATCAGTATTTGGCACACCCAGCCAAGTCATATAGCTGATGTCGCTTGCCAGTTTGCCATCAGCTTCAAAAGTTTGCTGTCTTGCCAGAGGAGTGCCGGACTGGTTTCTATCGAACCAGAATTTGCGGCGAAGTTCTGAAATGGTTTTATTTTCGCCTGTTTTGTTACGCTCAATCACATAAAGCACGTAATAACTTTTATTGACGCGCTTGTTCTTTCTGCCGGGTCTGGTGTCTGCTTCGTCCTGTAGGACTTCTTCGCGGAAGACTTCAAAGTCACCGCCGATAGGCTTGAGGAGAAAGGCATCTGTGTAGTGTTGCGGGCGCATATTCAAAAGGCCACCGGCTTTTAAGAGTGTCGGATCTTTTGATTCAACTTTGCTCATACGAGTGATTTCATTGACATTGGTGCCATAAACAAACTGTCTTTTCTCATCGGGATAGAAAATCGCCAGTTGAAACCTATCGCCATCTGTAGCCATTTCCGCAACCTTTTTGCCAATAAATGGTGCTTTCACATTCAAACGAATGCTTTCCGATTGCTTCAGTCGAATCACATAGCTTGCTCCGGGGAATTCATCTGCTTTGTTGTCTTTGCCGGTGAAGTAATTGCGAACGACAATTGTACCTTGCGCCCCGAAAGTCTGTATCTCACGAAAAGAATTAATCCTGTTGACCAGGTCATCTACCGACACAGGCGGGTTCACGGCTATTTTTTCGGCTACGGTAACGTGCTTGATACAAGCTGAATTCAGCAGCGCGATGGCTAGAAACAGGATTGCAACAAAACGAATATTAATCACACTTACTCCGAGTGGTCTTCTTAACGCGCAGATGCAAAAATAAGTTATTAAACAAACCAAAAAGCTAACAAACCAGCCAAGCGATTGTCAACGAAAGCGCTTTTGCATTTTCCCAGTTTACCAGTTGCCAGAAGCAAACAGCGACACTTACTATCTTAAACGAAGGTTGATTATGGCGCGACAAAACAAATCGCAGTTTGAGCAAGCAGGTAACCTCTTTGGCGAATTATTGAATGAGCCTTTGGATGAATTGCCCTCTCAAGAAGAGATTCGCTTCAAACCTCTGGCAGAACGCCTGCGCCCGCAGACGCTTGAAGAGTTCGTCGGGCAAGAAAAAATCATCGGGCAAGGGCGCGCCCTTCGCCGCATGATTGAGGAAGACCGTTTGCAATCTCTCATCTTGTGGGGACCACCCGGCTCCGGCAAAACGACGCTGGCGCGAATCATCGCCGCAACCACCGCTGCCCGATTCATACCCTTTAGCGGCGTGACTTCGGGCATTAAAGAGGTGCGTGAAGTAATGTCTGAAGCCGACGCTTATCGCAAAAGATCGAAGCGTCGCACCGTTCTTTTCATTGATGAAATTCATCGCTTTAATAAAGCGCAACAAGATGCCTTCCTGCCTTATGTTGAAAGCGGCACCATTATTTTGATTGGCGCAACTACGGAAAACCCTTCGTTTGAAGTGAATTCGGCGTTGTTGTCGCGCTCAAAAGTCTTTGTACTTGAGGCGCTCAATTCAGACGATTTGACTGCCATCATGACACGAGCAATTCAAAATCAGGAGCGCGGTTTTGATTTTCCGGTGAGCGCTACGGATGAGGTGCTACAAGCCATTGCGATTTACGCTTCCGGCGATGCGCGAGTTGCTTTGAATACGCTTGAACTTGCGGCTTCGATTGCCGAAGAGAATGAATCAGGGGGGCGCGTCTTAACCAATGATGTATTGAAAGAAGCGATGCAACGCGCCGCATTCAACTATGACAAAAATGGCGAAGAACATTTCAATATCATTTCAGCCTTCATCAAATCAATTCGCAACTCAGACCCGGATGCTGCTCTTTACTGGCTCGCTCGAATGATTGAAGGCGGCGAAGACCCTATGTTTATTGCCCGTCGCATCGTCATTCACGCCTCTGAAGACATAGGGATGGCAGATCCGCTAGCTCTCATTCATTCGGTAGCCGCCATGCAAGCAGTTCATCTCGTTGGCTTGCCAGAGGCGCGCCTTACACTCGCGCAAGCGACAATCTATCTGGCGACTGCGCCAAAATCGAATGCTGTATTGGTGGCCATAAACGAAGCAGTAGATGATGCGGTCAAGACCGAACACCATCCTGTGCCTATGCACTTACGCAACGCGCCGACAGGGTTGATGAAAGGCTTAGGTTATGGGAAAGACTACCAGTACGCGCATGATTATGAAACGGGACGCGCCGAAGAGATGGAATGTTTGCCGGAAAAGTTACAAGGGCGGAAATATTTTATTCCGCCGAAGAATAAAAAAGCTGAGTAAAGACCACTTCAGTATTATCGGTATGAACAGATGAGCTTTCGCCAGCACCTGATTCTCCCGCATCGCAAATTCAAAAAATTAATCTAAATGCAGATTGTTGACAACACCTAGATGCAATCTGTAGATTGTCCATTACATCAGAGTGAGTGTTCAGAGGGACTACATAACCGACATATCCAGTTTGATAATAAACTACTGAAAATAGTGAGAGGCAAGGCCAGTCAAATTTGACTCTACCATAGCCAAACGATACTCTTTTCTTGGTGAGCCAGGTAAGTTGGCATAGTCATAATAGAAGGTATAAAAACATTTATCTCATAGCAGAAAGGTTCGATAAAGGCGAGGATTTAAGATGGCTACCGATACAAATATAGGTGACAGTTTTATTACGACGACCTTAAGCACGGTGACGAATTGGGCGCGCAAATACTCTTTGTTCCCTATGCCATTTGGCACCGCTTGCTGCGCAATAGAGTATATGTCCGTGGTCTCTTCGCATTACGACGTTGCAAGATTCGGCGCAGAAGTCGTGCGCTTTTCGCCGCGTCAATCCGATCTGCTGATGGTGATGGGAACGATCACAGACAAGATGGGACCGGTTCTCAAAAAGATTTACGACCAGATGCCTGATCCGAAGTGGGTCATCTCGATGGGCGCCTGCGCTACTTCTGGCGGGTTTTATCGCGCTTATCACGTCATGCAAGGTATAGATGAAATCATCCCGGTTGACGTTTACATTCCCGGTTGCCCGCCCTCACCCGAAGCTTTGCTGCAAGCCATCATTATGATTCAAGGCATCGTGCAAAGCGGTCAAGAGTTCGGCGTAGATCATAAAGCTCGCATAGAATTGCGCGAAAGATCTCTCAAAGAGATTACTGTCTCGTCGCCAAAGACTCTGTTGATTGCGGATCAACAAGCGCTCGAAGCCGTCCGTCTCGTGCAGATAAACAGAGAGCCTGCCGCACCACAAAATCCAATCGTCGCAAGCCTCGCAGGTAAATTCAAAGATCAGATTCTCGATGTCAATGATTTTCGCGGCGACCTAACCATTACGCTTCGCCCGGACAAAATTGTAGAGGTTTGTCGAACCTTGAAAGAAGACCCGACGACGAAATTCGACCTGCTCAGTTCGGTCACAGGGCTTGATTATCAAGGCTACCCGGACAAGACAAAGGACGAGCGTTACAATGTCGTCTATCATCTTTATTCAATAGATCATGGGCATCGCGTCCGCTTGAAAGCGGCGCTACCGGAATCGAACCCGGAGATTGATTCTATCTCCTCTGTATGGAAAACAGCGAATTGGCACGAGCGCGAAACCTACGATATGTTCGGCGTTCGGTTTCGCAATCACCCGGATTTGCGGCGCATCTTTTGCCATGAAGAATTTGTCGGTCACCCGCTTCGCAAAGACCACGAAGCAGGCGCGCGCACACCGCTTTCACGCGATTACAAACTTCCTATCGAGTATCATACGGAGTGGAGCGAACAGGAAAAACATGACCGCCTGGACGGGCAACCAACGATTATTAACGTCGGTCCTTCGCACTCGGCAACCCACGGGACGCTTCGCATTGTTTGCCGTATGGATGGTGAAAAGATTATCAACTCTGATGTGGAGATTGGCTATCTGCACCGCTGTTTCGAGAAGATGGCGGAAACCCATCAATGGAATCAGGTGATTCCATACACAGACCGTTTGAATTACCTTTCTTCCTTTCTCAACAATGTAGGCTACGCTTGCGCTGTCGAGAAATTGATCGGCATAGAAGTACCCAAACGTGTCGAATACATTCGCGTAATTCTCGGCGAATTGTCGCGCATCATGGATCACATGGTTTGCATAGGCACGAACCTCGTAGACATCGGAGCGATCACAAATTTCTGGTATTCCTTCGAGCCGCGCGAAGAGATCTACGATTTATTAGAGATGACCTCGGGCGTGCGCATGATGGTCAGCTATGTTCGCGTCGGCGGTCTTGCGGCAGACCTGCCGAAAGATTTCGTGCCGCGTTGCCGCGAAGTGCTAAAACGGATTCCACAATACATAGATGACCTCCACAAGCTCAACACGCACAGCCGCTTGTTCAAACAACGCTCCGTAGGAGTTACTGCAATCAGCGCCAAAGATGCGATTGATTGGGGCTTTACGGGACCTTGCTTGCGGGCGGCGGGCGTAGCCTATGACATACGCCAGAATCACCCGTATTCGAGCTATGAAGATTTCGATTTTGAGGTGCCGGTTGGCAATCGTGGCGATATGTACGACCGCTACCTGGTGCGTATGGAGGAGATGCGCCAGAGCCTGCGCATCATTGAGCAGGCGATAAATAATTTGCCCGAAGGGCCTTATCAAGTAGATGACCGCCGCATCACTCTGCCACCGAAGAAAGGCGTTTACACCAACATCGAAGACTTGATGAACCATTTCAAACTGGTGATGCACGGCATACAACCTCCGCCTGGCGAAGTCTATGGCTACACGGAAGGCGCAAACGGCGAGTTGGGCTTTTATATTGTATCGGACGGTTCGATGAGACCCTGGCGAGTCGGCGCAAGGGGTCCGTGTTTTCCTATATTTTCGGCATTTCCGAGTATGATTGAAAACACCTTGCTTGCAGACGCAGTCGCCGCACTTGGCAGCATCAACATCATTGCGGGAGAGTTAGATAAATGATTCAGTTCAGCGAAGCAGCAATGAAACGGTATGAAAATATTATCAGCCATTACCCTGAAAGGAGGGCTGCGTTGATACCTGTGTTGGTGTTGGCGCAAAGAGAGTTCAATTGGATTTCGGATGAAGTGGCAGATTATGTTGGCAATTTGATGGGCTATGCGCCATCGGATGTTTTAAGCGTAGCTAGTTTCTACACCATGCTGCACAAAAAGCCTGTTGGAAAATTCCACCTCGACGTTTGCCGAACGCTGAGTTGTTGGCTGATGGGAACCTACCCTTGCGTTGCCGAGATTAAAAAGACGCTTGGCGTCGAAGCCGAACAGATTACCTCGGATGGAATGTTCAGTTGGAATCTCACGGAGTGTCTGGGCTCTTGCGGCACTGCGCCTGCGATGCAAGTAGGCGACAGATATTTTGAAAACTTAAAGCCTGAGAAGATGAGCGAAATCATTGAGCAACTTCGCAAAGAAGCCGAAAAATAGAGACAGACTAAAATGAAACAATGGTTTGATTTTAATGCAGAGGGAGATTTACCGATTGGCATTCATCAGGCTACTTTGAAAGAGATCATTGAACACTTTGGGAAAGCTACGCGCCAACGCATTCTTATCGCTCGACGTTTAGAGCGAATTTATTCTTTGGTAATGAGTTCAGGATGTGTCGCTCGTTTTATTATTTATGGTTCTTTTATAACCTCAAAGCCTGAACCAAACGATGTTGACATTTTTATGGTGATGACTGACGACTTTGACGTTGAAAAAATGATAGGCGAAGTAGCCTATTGTTTTAATCATCTAGCCGCACAAAATCACGAAGGAGCCAGTATATTTTGGTCGCGCCGATTAGGGCTTCTTGGCGGGGAGTATAAAGCAATTAAGGATTGGCAAATAAAGCGCGATGGCAGTAAGCGAGGCATCGTGGAGGTAATTAGCGATGATAAAGAATGACCAAGAACTTCAAGTCACGATTGCTAGAATCAAACGCTTTCAAAAACAAGTTGCTCATTTACGAAAGGCTGAAACGAATCCGTCAAATTATCGGCTTTCAGTGAGCGGATATTTAGCTGAACTCGATAGAATGAATTTTGAAGTTAGAGAATACTTTTGGTCTCATCCGTTTGAAGAAGCAGACGTAGCTTGAACTGCGCCTGCGATGCAAGTCGGCGACAGATATTTTGAAAACCTGAAACCGGAAAAGATGAGCGAGATTATTGAGCAACGTAAAAAACAAAAATGATGAACTTCGCACTGAATACAACTTAGCTGAGTTGCTAAAAGACGGTGTCAGAGGGAAGTATGCAGAGCAATATAAGAAAGGCACAAATCTGGTTCTATTAGAGCCTGATGTAGCGCACGCTTTTCCAAATGACAAAGCAGTAAACGAGGCGCTGCGTTTAGTCATGCAGATTGCCAAGATTCCGGTTGATAGCAATGAGATGCTTGATCTGTAAAAACGAAAAAATGCGAAAAGGTAAAACGATTCTACCAATTGAGCGTGGCAATGCGATTTTGCTCATAACTGACATTCCGGCTCAAGTCTGCGCCAATTGTGGTGAGCCTTATATTAAGGAAGAAATAGCGCGAGAAGTTCAGCAACTGGCAAACGAAAGATTGACCGGCGAAGTCAGTTATGAAAAAGAGGTTGGCAAACGCGAGATTTTAGTTGAAGCATTTGCATAAGAAGTGATGAGCAAAACTGCGATAAGATATTGAGAAGTAATTTTGAAGAATCTCGGAGCGAGTCTCCGAACTGAACGACAGCAATGACAAAAATACATTTGGTCAACATAGATAAGCCTGATCAGATTCGGCTTGAAAAATATCGAGAACGCGGTGGCTATAAAGCTTTAGAGAAAGCCTTACCAATGGATCCTCTGGCGATTATCGAGGAGGTGAAGACCAGCGGTTTGCGCGGACGTGGTGGCGCGGGCTTTCCGACAGGTATGAAGTGGAGCTTTGTGCCGCGCAACACCGGCAAACCTACGTACTTGCTTTGCAATGCCGACGAAAGCGAGCCCGGCACTTTCAAAGACCGCCTGCTGATGGAGCGCGACCCGCATCTACTCATCGAAGGCATGGCAATCGCGTGTCTGGCGCTCAATTGCCATCTCTCTTACATCTACATTCGCGGCGAATATGAATTTGTTGCCAATATCGTGGAAAAAGCTCTCGAAGAAGCTTATACGGCAGGCATTCTTGGCGCTTCGGTGATGGGGAAAGATTTCGCCTTGGACATTCACGTTCATATGGGACAAGGGGCTTATATCTGCGGCGAAGAGACGTCGTTGATTGAATCGCTCGAAGGCTATCGTGGCTATCCGCGCATCAAGCCTCCCTTCCCTGCCGTCAGCGGTTTCCTGGCTTCCCCAACTGTCGTCAACAATGTTGAAACCTTGACCGCTTTACCCTGGATTATCAATAACGGCGGCGCGGCTCACGCATTGATGGGAACTGAAAAGAGCAAAGGCACAAAGTTATTTTCCGTATCAGGACACATCAACAAACCCGGCGTTTATGAAGTCGAGTTAGGTTATCCGTTAATGGATTTCATCAACAACGAATGCGGCGGCATCAGAGACGGCAAGAAATTGAAAGCGGTGATTCCCGGCGGTTCGTCCGTCCCTGTATTGACCGCCGCAGAGTGCGAAGGCGTATTGCTTGATTATGAGTCCATCTTGAAAGCAGGCTCTATGCTTGGCTCTGGCGGCATGATTGTTTTAGACGAGACAACTGATATGGCACAAACTTTGTCCGTCATCGCAGATTTTTACGCCCACGAATCTTGCGGACAATGTACGCCTTGCCGCGAAGGCACGGGTTGGGCTGCAAAGGTTTTGCGCAACCTTGTGGCAGGCAAAGGAAAAAAATCGGACATCAATTTACTTTTAAAGATTGCCGATATGATGGAAGGCAAAACCATCTGTCCGCTTGCCGACGCAGACGTGATGCCAATTCGCAGTTTTTTAACAAAATTCCGCAGCGAGTTTGAAGCGTTATGCTCAGATTAACATGCACGAGAAATGGCTTGAATATAAAGCAACGTGGCGCGAGGTAGAATATGAGTTCGCTCACAAAGAAATATCTGACAGAAATTGAATATCTTGAATCGGATGGCAAACTATTGGGAGAAACAGATAAGCATCGGCGGTTGATTCTCTATTTAATCTTTGCGCTGGACAGATTCTTCCGTCGCAAGAAGGATGTTTACATCTCGGGCAATCTGATGATGTATTACGCTGAAGGCGACCCCGGCAAAGTCATCTCGCCAGATGTCTTTCTTGTGAAAGGAGCAAAGAAAGGTGACCGTCGCACGTACAAAATCTGGGAGGAAAAGCGCTCACCAAATGTTGTGATCGAAATATCTTCTCGAAAAACTAAGCGAGATGACTTCGACAAAAAGATGAAGCTATATGCAGAGCTTGGGGTCAAGGAATACTATATTTTCGATCCCGATTATCCTAAGAAAAGACCGGCGTTCAATGCGTATCGCTTGAGCGGCGAGCAATACCTTCCCGTATTCATTACCAATGGCAGAGTGTTCAGCCAAGAGATGGGTTTAGAATTGGTAGATACCGGCGAAACATTGCGCCTTTTCAATCCCAAGACCAAACAGTTCTTATTGACGCCCGATGAAGAGAGCGAGGCACGGGAACGAGCAGAATCCGAGTTAGCGCGATTGCGCAAAGAGCTTGCCGAACTCAAACAACATTAGCGAATTGAGTCACGACCATTCAATAAAAAGTTTAATTATTGGAAAAATAAGCGATGCCAAAGATAACCATTGACGACAGAGAGATAGAAGTCAAAGACGGACAGACCGTCATTGAAGCCGCCTTAGAACGCGGCATAGACATCCCGCATTATTGCTACCATCCTGACTTACCCGTGGATGGCAATTGCCGTATGTGTCTTGTAGAAGTCGAGAAAATGCCTAAGCTTACGCCTTCGTGCACGACGATTTGCACAGAGGGCATGAAAGTCACGACCAACAACGAGCGCGTCAAGATGGCAGTGCGCGGCGTTCTCGAATTTCTGCTCATCAACCATCCGGTTGACTGCCCGGTTTGCGACCAGGCAGGCGAATGCCGTTTGCAGGACTACTACATGGTTTATGGCTTGCACACCAGCGAAATCGCTATGGACATGAAAGTTCACAAACGCAAGGTTGTTGACCTTGGCGAAATGGTAGTCCTTGACCAGGAGCGTTGTGTTCTGTGTTCGCGTTGCATCAGATTCTTCGATCACGTAACCGGTACCGGCGAAATGCAATTTTTCGGGCGCGGCGACCACACAGTGATTGGCACGATTGGTGACCGTCCCCTGGAAAATCCTTATTCGGGCAATGTGGTGGATATTTGCCCCGTTGGTGCTTTGACTTCGCGCGATTTCCGCTTCAAATGCCGCGTCTGGTTTTTGAACAGCACGGATACGGTTTGCGGCGGCTGCTCCACAGGTTGCAGCGTTCGCCTGGATCATCGCGACGGCAATATGTTTCGTATCATTCCACGTCGCAATGTTGAGGTGAACAAGAGTTGGCTTTGCGATGAAGGCCGCTTGAGTTTCCATGAACTCGAAAACGGCGAGCGCTTAGCTCGTCCGATGATCAAAGGTCAAGACGGAATGCAAGCTCCCGTGAGATGGGAAGTCGCGCTTCGCGCCATTGATGTCAACTTGAAAGACTGCCGCGAGGCATTTGGCGCCGATTCGATTTTGGGTTTCGCTTCCGCGTCCTCAACTAACGAAGCGCTATTTTTATTCAAAGAATACCTTGGTAAACACTTAGGCGCTTCACAGCTTGAGTTTCGTCTCAACAATGAAGACCAGAAAGTCACAGAGAAAGAAGACGAAATTTTACGCCACACGGACAAGCGACCCAATTCAATGGGAGCCATCAAGCTCGATTTGTTGAACAGGGAATTGGGCGGCATTGACGGAGCCATTGAGGCAGCGAAAGCCGGTCGCCTCAAGGCAGGCGTAATCACTTATTTCAATCCCTTAGTGAGACGCCAAGACGACGAACAAATCGAGGCAAAAGTTGCAGAGTTAATCAAAGCGTTGGAATACTCTGTTGTCTTCGCTGCCCATAAAGCAGACTGGCTTGCTGATGCGAATGTAGTTTTGCCTGTTGCGGCTTGGTCAGAAGATGAAGGCACCTACACAAATTATCAAGGTCGCGTACAGAAAGTAAGCAGAGCCATCAGCCCGAAAGGTGACACCTTGCCTTTGTGGGAAGCCTTCGCAAGGTTGCTCGAAACATCAGGCTCAAAGCGTTTGTGGCTTACAACGCAAGAGGTTTTTGCGGAGATGACGGAAATCATTCCTGCTTATCAAGGCATAGCTTTTGAGCAAACGCGATTGCCCGGCGCATTGGCAACGGCTTAAAAGTCCTTAGTCCTTAGTCCCTGGTCATTAGTTGAGCCTTATGCAATTGCCTCAGCTTTTTACCAAGGACTAAGGACTAAGGACTAAGGACTAAGGATCAAGGACTAAAGCAATGAAAAAATTAGCAAAAACAATCAACGTATCAAACATTGCAGAGCAAGAGACTTCGCTTGTGAAAGAGATATTTTCGCCGATTTCAGGAATGAAACTGACGATGAGTCGAATGGTACAAAACCTGACGGGACAAGTCAGCCCGACGATTAACTATCCTGAAGAGCGACGCTCTTATTCAGATCGCTATCGCGGCGCGCATATTCTGACGGCGCGCGAAGACGGCACGCCGCGATGTGTTGCGTGTTATATGTGCGCCACGGCTTGCCCTGCCGATTGTATTTACATAGAGGCGAAAGAGCATCCAGACCCGCTTATCGAAAAACAGGCATCGCGATTCGAGATAGATATGTTGCGCTGCGTCTTTTGCGGATTCTGCGTTGACGCTTGCCCTGAAGAGGCAATCATCATGAGCCGCGAAACTGAAATTTCGGCATTCACTCGCGGCGAGACGATGTGGGATTTAATGCGCTTGATGGAAAGACCTGAATTGAAAGAATTCGGACTCGGCTACAGACCGAATGAAACCCTTGTTGAAAGTACACTCAAATTTGTCCCGAAAAAGAGAGTTCAAATTAAGATGGCAGGCCGCATCACTTTAAAAGAAGAGGTGGAGATGATTCCTAACATCACATTTAAAGTGAAGGAGAACGAGTAGGCATCTCTATTTTGTGCTTTGTTTATTGCCTGGTATTTTCAATTGCTGCGGCTTCCTTACTAAATACCTAAGGAATAAAGATTTTTCAATAACAATGCACGAAATACAGGGCACAAATTACACGTTTCGCTATTGACTCTTTGGCATAAATCAGCGAAATTTCTTTCGACATTTCTGTAGCAATACTTCTTTGCTGTTTAGATAAATTATTAGGAGGCGAAATAGTAGATGACTTACGTTATAGCAGAACCTTGTGTGGGAACAAAAGACACGGCTTGTGTGGATGTCTGTCCTGTAGATTGCATTCATCCGCGCAAGGATGAAGATGCCTTTGACAGTGTAGA
Source organism: Acidobacteriota bacterium (assembly GCA_031389065.1). GTDB lineage: Bacteria > Acidobacteriota > Blastocatellia > UBA7656 > UBA7656 > JACQDB01. The sequence goes on from JANMSG010000206.1 coordinate 12,175, forward strand.
CCTTCTTTATATACACCCGGATGAGTGTATCGATTGCGGTGCCTGTGAACCTGCCTGCCCGGTTCAAGCAATTTTCACAGAAGATGATCTCCCCGAACAATGGAAGCATTACACACAGCTTAATGCCGACTATTACAAATAAAATGGAGTTTCAAGTTTGACGTTCGTAATTTGTGAACCTTGCATCGGCGCCAAAGAGTTGTTTTGCGTTGATGTTTGTCCGGTTGACTGCATACAGGGTGGCGCCTCAGAGGAGCAGATGTATATAGACCCTGTTGTTTGTACTGATTGTGGCGCGTGTGAGCCTGTTTGCCCTGTGTCAGCAATCTTTTTTGAAGAAGAGGTTCCTGCAAAATGGCACTCCTTCATCAAAAAGAATGCCGATTTCTTTACGCAATAAGACTTAGCACGACGCAAATATAAAAGCCGTCGCTTTTTTCACAAGCGACGGCTTTTGGTTTCATATACGATTGGTTGTGTTGATTAACGGCAATTCTTCATGTTGTGAATCAAGGTCTTTTTGCCATCCAGAAATCTAACTTCCACTTTGTTTGGAAGGTAGGTTCCTTCGACTGAACCCAACCCAAATTTAGGGTGATTTATCACATCGCCGATTGAAAAGCTGGTATCAAGATTGTAAGTCCTAACCGGACGGCTTGGATCAATCGAGTACGTAGCCTCTTTTGATTTCCTGGTGCCTCCCGATTTTGGCGGCCGGCCGACTGGACGTGTGCCTTCTTTTTTCATAGGCTCCTTCACTTTGAAGTTATGCGTGCCGTTGCACATCGAGCAAGTTACCTTGCGAACTATATCGCCGTCCATAGCTGCGATGATATGTGTGCGCTCACTTTTGCATTTCCCGCAATACGCATTGATGTCTAATCCCACTCGAGGCTTTCTGTAAAGCATACATTCAATATACCATCTGAAAGTCATAACCGCCATCCAAAGTGCGGTGTTATGAGATTTGGTTGATGCTGGAAGCGATTTTCAGCTTTTTGATTGACCAAAAACGTCGGAGAAGAATCCTTTTAAGCTGCTGCCTAGCCCTTCAGGGGTCTCGGCACCGCGCACGACGAGCACAGGACATTCGGCACGATTGACGATTTCTCGCGTCATGTTGCCCATTATATAGGTTCGCAAATTGGCTCCGGTAGGCGATGAGCCGGTTACAACCAGATCGTACTCGCCGCGCTTTATCTCTTTGAAGACCTCACTTAAAACCAAGCCGTGACGCAACAGTACACGACTTTCAACTCCCATCGTTTCGAGAAACTCTTTTTCGTGGCGTAAGTTTTGCCCCAATTCAGAATTGGAATGGAGCAAGAGATTGACATCCTCTTCCATCTTGATCAGGTCGGCGTAATCCTGAGGCGGTTGAGCCATCACGTGAAAGAGCGTAATCCTGGCACCGGAGCCTTTGGCGATCTCCCCGGCAAAATGCACCGCGTCATCAATATATTTTTCGCCGCCGCTGCAAATCAACAGGCGCTTGAGCGCAGGGCGATTGCTTTTCACAACCAGCACAGGCGGTTCTACCGCTTTAATTATTTTGTAGGCTTTCGCAGACATCAGGAAAGGTCCCCGAGTTCCCTTCTGTGCCGCGCCTATGACAACCAAATCATACGTTGTCTCCTGGGTGCGACGAACAATTTCTTCGATGGGCTCTCCGGCTTTGATAATCAATTCCGCGTTGACGTTTACTTGCCTGAGCGATTGCGAGCCTTGTTTCAACGCTTCAAACACAGCATCTTCTTCACTCACTTTTTCTGTGATGCCCAGCAGTGTCGTTTCAGCCAGACAAGCAGCGGCAATAAGTCCGCCGAACTGAATTGCCTGATTGGACTGTGTGGAGCCATCGCTGCATATCAAAATTTTCATAGTGGATTGTCAGAACAGTCTTTCTTGAAAGTTATTTCAAGCCTGGGATGAAGCCTTGATAAAACATGATAGTAAACGGTTCGCCCGATTACAAAGACCTTCTACATATCGTAATAAAAAAATAATTTAAGATCGTCCAACATTACACCCTTGCAAATTCATCTGACCTTTTTGTGTAGCTCTTACTTGTCGCTTCAAGAAACAAGACATAGAATTAAGATATCAATTTGATGGGAGACTCAAAATGCGTATCAAGACAGCAAATTCGCTTTTACTTTTAACCTTTATATTTTCAATTTCACTTATAGGATATGGACAAACCCTACAGCCTGCTAAAGATATTCCGATTGACGAAGTGATAAAGAGATTTACCTCAGCTGAGACAGAAAACAAAGCCGCCCGGTTGAATTACGCTTTCACACAAGACTTCGACATGATGACGCTTGGCGAGGCGGGTTCCATCACAGGGCGCTTTCATCGTATCTCGGATATTGTTCTGGATGACAGAGGCAACCGCGTTGAGAAAATCACCCTCTTCCCTCCTTCTACGCTACAACTGAATATTACCAAAGAGGACATGGAGGATTTAGCCGGAGCGCAGTCTTTCGGGTTGACGAGTGAAGTCGGGCGGGGTGCCTTCGCGGTGCAGC
>JANMSG010000705.1:0-1893 GCA_031389065.1 Acidobacteriota bacterium
CCTTTCGATAAAAATCAAAGTTGTTATAAATCACTCGTGCGCTCGCTACGCATCTGGCTTTTTCACCCGCAAGCAGAGTAGAGTAATCCTGCTCTTAACAAAAGAAGAGATGCTGCTGTCGAAAGGATAGCTGTGATGAAAAACAATCCGCTGCTTTACGATTTCAGAGTTCAATTGCCGAGCTATCACTGCTCTCAAGAGGAAGGCTTTCGTTGGATGGCAGCCTCGCACGCCAAAGCCGAAGCAACGGCTTCGCGTAATGGAGCAGTCGAATCCGCCTGGCAAACGCGAATGGAAAAACTGGTCCGCCGGTTTGGCTGTTCGCCCAAACATATCGGACGACGCCGATCAGAAATTAACGATTTTTTGCATACCAGTTGGGACGAAATGCAAATCTTCAATCTCGGAGAATCTGCCCAAGGCAAAGGACTCAACACGCGCAATCAATTTTATGCGGATACCGTCAATCGCGTCGTCGAAAATTTCTACGATGAAGATGACGCGGCGCCCGCCGATTTGTTGCACGTCACCTGTACAGGCTACGCTTCGCCAAGCGCCATTCAACGCTTGATAGACCACAAACATTGGAATCAACAAACGCGGGCAACGCAGATTTATCACATGGGTTGTTACGCATCTTTGCCAGCCTTGCGTGTCGCCACAGGTTTGTTGCTCAACCCGCAAGAGAGTGCGCCGCGCCGCGCCGATTTGATTCACACAGAACTCTGCACCTTACATTTCAATCCGCTTAATCATTCGCCTGAACAACTCGTCGTGCAGAGTCTTTTTGCCGATGGTCACATACGCTATTCGATGAGACTGTCAGAAGCGCAAGAGGATATGACGCAACCGGCGTTGGAAATTTTAGCTGTGCGCGAGGAGAGCGTTCCCGAATCGCTCGAAGATATGACCTGGGTGTTGTCCGAATTTGGTTTTCGCATGACATTATCGCGTGAAGTGCCGAATAAAATCGCCGCCGCCTTGCCGTCTTTCCTGGAACGATTATTTGCGGGCGCTGGCGAGCCCTATGGCGAAGCAAAATCTCAAACAGTTTTCGCCATTCATCCCGGCGGTCCCAGAATCATAGACTCTGTGCAAGAGTTGCTACAGTTGAACGACACACAAACGGCGCACAGCCGCGAAGTATTATTCGAGCGCGGCAATATGTCTTCGGCGACTTTGCCGCATATCTGGACGAAAATCATTGAGGCAAAAGAGGTGCCGCCCGATACGTTAATTGCCAGTCTGGCGTTCGGCCCCGGCTTGACCATTGCCGGAGGTTTGTTCAGGAAACGATGATGATTAGCTCCCGTCTCCTGCTCCTGCCATTCGCATTCCAGACAGTATGTATGATTGTGGACGAGTTTTACTTCCACAGACAAAGGACTCTGCCGCGATGGGAAAGGTTTGGTCATCCTTTGGACACCCTCACGGTGTTGATGTGTTGGAGCGTTGTGTGGTTTGCGCCACCGACCGCAAGTTCCATAACTGTTTATGCAGGCTTGAGCATCTTCTCCTGTCTGTTTGTGACCAAGGACGAATGGGTGCATAAACAATATTGTCTGGCGGGCGAGCATTGGCTGCACGCATTGCTTTTCGTTTTGCATCCTTTGTTAATGGTGAGCGCAGGCTTGCTTTGGCCAGCCATACACGCAGAGAATGCCGCTGCGCTTTCGTCTGACTGGATTCGTTATCAAGGATTCGAGGGCTCGTTTTTTGCCGTGAATATTGCGTTGACATTGTTGTTCGGCTTGTATCAACTTGTTTACTGGAATTTAATATGGAAAGCCAAGTCGTCAATAATGAAATCTACCACGAACTAGGCGAGCGTTGGTACAAGGCGAAAGACGACCCACGATACGACACGGCCATTTAGCAGAGCTTCCAGAGTGG
>JANMSG010000233.1:0-7677 GCA_031389065.1 Acidobacteriota bacterium
AGTATGCCTGTTGTAACCTCTATAGCGCAGCGTTTGCTGAAGAAACTTCCGCCATCGGTTGAAGCAGACGACATTCACAGTGTTGGGGTTATCGGGTTAATAGATGCTGCTGAACGCTTCGATGCTAAACGCGCTGTTAAATTTCGCACCTATGCAGAAGTCCGTATAAAAGGAGCTATGCTTGATTATCTGCGCTCGCTTAGTTGGGCGCCAAGAAGGTTACACTATAGAGTTCGCGAGCTTAACCAAGTTCGAACAACGATTGAGGGAGCAACCGGACGAAACGCCACAGTCGCTGAACTTGTTGAAGCGATGGGCATAACTGTTGAACAGTACCACCGGCTTCTTCTCGAAATCAGCTCGATTAATTTACGCAACAGCGATGAGATGGGGGAACAGGAGAGTAGTGACAGCATCGCACATCTCGTAGCCGATCAGACTAGTGATCCATCTGTTGCAATTGAGCGCAAGGAGATGATCGAGATTGTTCGCCAGGCGGCAGAGCAATTGTCTGAGCGTCAAAAGATACTGCTATGGCTTTACTATTTTGAAGAGCTAACCATGAAAGAGGTAGGCGCTGTACTTCAAGTCAAGGAGTCTCGAGCTTCACAGATTCATTCAAAGACGCTCAAGACCCTTCAGAGGGAGGTTTTGAAGATTGTAAATCCTCAGGCGAAGCGCCCTGAGAATTGATTTTGTAGCGACCTTGGCCGAAAAGTATCGGTCCGATCACAGCAATCAATCTCTCTGCGAGTTTTAAGGTGTCTACTGTAAAACCCTGCGACGAGATGGTTCGCTGCGCGTGTGCCACCAATTCTTGACGAATGTTTTGCGGCTTCACTGTTTTGCTCCTGTTCCTACCCTGTGTACATGCGGCAAGAGCTTTTGCGTTGATGGAGAGAAAGTGCGCTCTCGATACTCTTAAAATAAGAGAATTGTGTGATGTATATAAGTTTGCTTTTTGCCAACCACACCGGACATTTCTTATCATCACTGATACATCTTTTCAGCGACCCTTTGCCAGTTGTTCGAGGTTCTCGTTCACTTGCCTCAACTGGCTAATCATCTTCCTGTTTTTGAGTCCACGCTCATATATCACAAGAGCATCTTCAATGGTCTTTAAGATTTGATCGGGATTCCAGGGTTTATTAATTACCCGCATCGCTCCGGAAGTGGTTATCGCCTCAATTGAGGTATCTGTGTCATTGTTTGCTGTCACCACCAGACTGACCATTCCCGGTTTAATCGTCATGCATTTGCGTAGCAATTCGGTACCCAGCATACCGGGCATTCGTTGATCTGTGATAATCAGCGATATATCTTCACGTTTAACGATTTCGATCGCCTCTTCGCCACTCGTTGCGGTAAGCACAGTAAAGTGACGGCGGAGCAAGCGCTCCATCAGCCGCAGATTAATAGGTTCATCGTCAACAGCGAGTATTGTATGAGATTGATTTAACACGATTCCTTCCTTTTCAAGTCTACTGATGAACTGAGGTTAAAGACTTGACTATGAGTTCTTCTGAATGATTGCTACCGTTAGTCAATAGGCTTGGATGAGCCTGCACGAACTTCGCCAAGTCCCCAACAAATTTCTTCATATTCAACAGACTCTGATGTTCATTGAGCGCATTATCAATGATTGCTTTCAGGTTGATTGGATCCCAAGGCTTGCTTACAAACTGATATACCCGCGAAGTATTGATGGCTTCAATCAAGGACTCCAAGTCAGTAAATCCAGTCAAGATGATGCGTGTCGCGTCCGGGCGGGTCTGCATACTTTCGCGCAGCAACTCGGTGCCGCTCATTCCGGGCATACGTTGGTCTGTGATGATTAAATCCACTGCTTCACGAGCAAGAATTTCCAGCGCTTCTTCACCGCTTGTCGCGCTCAACACCAAATAATCTTTACGCAAAAGCCTTTCTAGCATTCGTAAATTTGCCGGCTCATCGTCAACTACAAGAATTGTATATTGCATATGTATAAACTCCCTTCACACTACCTTATCGGCAGAGTGCAAGAAAACTTTATAGCGCACAGGGTATAAAGTTTTTCACGAAACTGCCGATAATAAAAATTGAGGCAAATTGCGTGCGGAATGACTTATTGACAGGTTGAATGAATTATGAGATTGGATTCACTTAGATTGCGTAGCAAATTATATCTTTCCTTTGGCGCGGTGCTAATGGTTGGTACTCTTGTTGCAGCGCTAATGCTTGTGATGTTGGTGCAGTCGTCTTCCTCTTACAAGAAGGTGCTTGAAACCGATCGTCGTGTGGCAGAGCTTGCCCTGATTATTCATGCCGATAAACTTCGCATCAGCGAATCACTGCGCGGCAGACTTTTGCACCCATATGGGGACTTTGGTGTGCAGGAGGTTGAAAATTTTCAGAAAGCCTATGCCGACTTGGATACCGCCTATGCGCTCACCAGGCAACTGACTACCGATTCGCAGTTGCTTGCGACGCTAAGTGGTATCGAAGAGATAGATAGAGACAAACTCAGTTTGCTTGAGCGCCGCATACTTGGAGCCATAGAGGCTCAGGAATCTGCCGAAGCCGAAAGGCTGTATTTTGACGAATATACTCCGGCGCGCGCAGAGCAACAGGAAATGCTTGACCGCTTGAATGAGATGGCGAGCGCTCGCATTACCAACTCTGTAGCACAAACGCGCTCGCGCGATAAGTTTGTCGGCGGCATTGCGGTGGGGCTGACCTTGATGCTGCTGGTGGTTGGCTGTGTGTTGAGCTATTACCTGACCCGTTCGTTTGAAAGACCGATCAGCACCTTGATGAGTGCCGCGCGCAAGATCGCCGCCGGTGACCTGAATCAGAAGCTCACCTTAAACCGCAAGGATGAGCTTGGCGAGATGGCAGAAGTGCTCAACCTGATGGTGATGAATTTAGGCAAGCTCAATGAAGACTTGTCAAATCAAGTGCAATGGCTTCGAGAAACCAAAAATGAGTTGGCGCAGACTCAGGGACATCTGGTCAAGCAAGAGAAGATGGCGGCACTTGGTCAGTTGGTGGCTGGCGTTGCCCATGAATTGAATAATCCGATCAGCTTCGTTTACAGCAATACGATACTGCTTCGTGACTCTTATACACAACTCCACAGGTTGTTGGATTTTTATGATGGAGCCGATGGCATGCCGCAAGCCATCAGCAGCGAAGCCGAAAAGATTAAGGCGCAGATTGATTACGATTATCTGGTTGGCGATATACCGCAAGCCCTTGAGGATTGCCATGAAGGTTCGCGTCGGGTTCGAGATATTGTCTTAAATCTGCGAACCTTCTCGCGCCTTGATGATACGGAAACTCAGCTTGCCGATGTTACCGAAGGAATTGACTCAACCATAAAAATTCTCGGGCATCTATTCCGCCCTGACCGTGTCATTCTTCATAAAGATTATGCCGATTTGCCCAAGATCGAGTGCTATTCCGGTCAACTCTCGCAGGTTTGGATGAACCTGTTGGCCAACGCCGCGCAGGCGATGAACAATCAAGGAGATTTGTGGATTACCACAGGCATAAAGGATGACTCCATATTCGTTCAAATCCGCGACAACGGACCGGGAATGCCTGAAGAGGTGGTGTCGAAAATATTCGACCCGTTTTTTACCACCAAACCGGTAGGCGAAGGCACAGGGCTTGGTCTTTCCATCGTTCACGGAATTATCGAGCGCCACGGCGGCACCATTCAGGTTGATAGCCAGATCGGCGTAGGCACAACCTTTACCGTAGAACTATTGATAAAGGGCGCTGATTTGCCGAGCGAACTGGTGACGGAAAGGGCGTCTGTTGGTGCGCTTGTTTGATCTGCTAAGCGCAGTTGCTACGAAGTTTCATACCCCCAAGTTAAGTATCAGAAACTGTCAATCTCCATGACAATCTGTGGGCTGGACGCTGCTCTGAGTCCGCGAATAGATGGCGAATTTACCGCGCATCCATTCAGGCTGAAAGAGTTTCGCACGATGGCTGCAAGCCCTTTTGCAGACAACGGATTCAATGCCGAATTCGCGCCCCGAGAGATTAGCAAGTGTATTGTGCGGCGTCACCAACCGGTCGAAAGTTTGGTACGTGGCAAGCATTACTTTCGAAAAATAGGGAATAGGGAAAATATTATGAAGAAAACAGTTAATCTCTTGATTATCGTTTGTGCTGTGATGATCGGGCTTCCCCGTCATGCCGTCGCACAAAGTACCGGCGGAACCGTCCACGGCGTGGTGCGCAATCAACTTCGTGAGCCTGTGGCAGGTGCCAAGGTTACCTCTATCAATAGCGGAACCAATCAAACGCGCTCAACGCAGACCGATGAGGGAGGACTCTATCGCCTGCCGTCGCTAGCCGTAGGAACCTACGAAATCAGTGTCGAAGCCGACAACTTTCAGAAGACTGTGCAACAGGTGACGCTGCGCGTTGGTGAAGATGCCAGCGTTGATATTGAGTTGTCAGCCACTGGCAGCGCCGAACAGGTCAATATTGTCAGCAGCAGCAGCAGCGCGGCAATGACAGAGACCAGCAGTTCGGTGCTTGGCATCGTTATTGAAAACAAACAGATTAATGAACTGCCGCTCAACGGACGCAACTTTTTGCAGCTCGGAACTCTGGTGGCGAATGTCAGTTCGACGGCGTCGCTCAAGGGAGGGTCGGAAGGCGGACTGCTCAATGGTCCTTTCTCGGTGTCTGGTCAGCGCGACCGTTCGCAGACCTTTCTTGTAGATGGCGTTGATAATAATAATACCTTTACCAATAGTCTGTCGGCGCAGGTATCAATAGACGCGATCCAGGAGTTCAAGATGATCAGCAATCTGGGTTCCGCCGAGTTTGGTCATCATTCGGGCGGAATGCTCAACATCATCACCAAATCGGGCACCAACGAGTTTCACGCCAGCGTCTTTGAGTTTTTCCGCAACAAGGCATTGGATGCGCCCAATCATTTTGAGAAGTTGGCAGCACAGCCCGCCTCGAAGTTCAACAACAATCAGTTTGGCGGCACGCTCGGCGGACGAATCATCAAAGACAAAGCCTTTTTCCTGGTCAACTATGAAGGACAGAGATTGCGCGTCGGCACCCCACAGTTTTCCAATGTGCCGACTGTAGCCGAACGCTCTGGCTTGTTCAAAAATCCGACGACTGGTCAAAACGTGCAACTGTCGGTTGATCCGGTTTCGCAGAAGGTATTGGATAAATATGTGCCGCTGCCCAACACTCAGAATGTGTTGGGGAATTATCTGGCGACGCCGACCATCAAGAGCCGTAGCGATTTTGCCTTGGCGAGAATGGATTACCTGCTGTCTGGAGATGATGTGGTGAATGTGCGCTACTTCCGTTCCGACACCAACACCTTCAATCCGATCATTGCGAACGTAATCTTGTCATCCATTTTGCCTCCGACGATCCCAGGGTTTGGCTTTACGGAGTTGAGCCGGACGCACAATCTGGCGGTCAATTACACGCATAACTTCAGCACCCAGGTGATCAATGATTTCCGATTTGGCTACAACCGTCACCACAACCTTCAGGACCCGGAAGATGATGCCAAACCATCTGACCAGGGATTTGGCCACCTTTCAACTCCTACAGGAATGTTTCAGATAAGTATTCCGGGGATAACGAAAATCGGGAACTACCCATTGTACCCGCTGCAAATCTCTATGAATAATTTCCATCTGGCAGATTCGCTGAGTTGGACAAGCGGCAGACACGCCCTCAAAGCAGGCGGTGAAGTTCGGTTGGTTCGCGAAGCGGAGACCGTCTCGCGCGCCGGGGCAGGTACGCTGACCTTCACTGGTTTATCCACACGCATAAGCCCACTTGCCGATTTTGTAACTGGTGCCGCCGCCGCCGGTAGCTTAATCGTTCGCGATTTTGGCTATCCGATGAGACAAGCGCACTTTGGTCTGTTTGTGCAGGATGATTATCAAGTGAGCCATCGCCTGGTGTTGAATCTGGGCTTGCGCTATGAGGTGAGCAGTGAATTTTCCAGCCCAACACATCATTTAAGAAATTACTCCGTTGCGCGAGGCTTCTTCACTCCCGGCGAGGATGGCTCCTCGTTATACAAGCCCGACCATAACAACTTTGCGCCGCGACTGGGATTTGCTTACACCTTGACCGAAGATGGACGCACGGTGGTGCGCGGCGGCTACGGATTTTTCTATGACACACTGACGTTCAGCAGTGCGGCTACTTTGGATTTGAATCGGGCAGAAGACCCCTTTATTTTGGTAAGTTTTCCTTCACCCGGTGCCGGGAAACTGTCTACTCTGTTTAATCCTGCAACTCTGGTAAACGCACTTGCCGGCGCTCCCACGCCAAGAACTTACGATGAAGGATTGCGGACGCCCTATGCGCAACATTTCAACCTGACGTTCCAGCGTGAACTGGGCAAGAGCATCTTGATTTCGACAGGCTATGTCGGCACCAAGACCTCCAAGCTGTTGCGCGAACGTGATATTAATCAAGCCATCTTTATTCCCGGTGTAGATGCGCAAGGCAAGCCGCTTTCTACCTCTGCTTCCGCCAACATTCTGGCTCGTCGCCCGACCCAATTGTATGGGTTAAGCAAAACGCCAATCAGCACGATTCTGCAACAGGAAACCTCAGCCTCCTCTATTTATCACTCGTTTCAGGCGACTTTCACCAAGCGCATGGGACACGGGCTGTCATTGTTGTCGGCCTACACCTGGGCGAAATCCATAGATGACGCGACCGACCCCATAGGTTTTACAGGAGACACTGGCGGACCGCAGAACAGCCACGATCTGAGACCGGAGAGAGCCTTATCTATCTTCGATATACGCCATCGCCTGACGGTGGGCTACACCTACGAATTGCCTTCTCTTGGCAAGACTCCCTGGTTGAACGGTTGGCAGGTCAACGGCATCGCCACTTTTCAATCCGGGCAGCCTTTTACCCCTATTTTGGGGTTTGATCCTTCGCTGAGTTCGAGCTTAAACGTCCGTCCCAATCACGTTCCCGGAGCGATTACGAGCAAGGACGGACAACTCTTCATCAATCCGAATTTGCCGCGCGACCCGGTGAGAAACATTCCCATAGCCTTGATTCCCAAGGCTGGAGAGTTTGGCACCTTGGGACGCAATACCTTCACCGGACCCGGATATAAGAATGTGGACGTTTCGCTGATTAAAGAGACAAGGTTGAGCGAAGGTCTGCGCCTGCAAATTCGCGGCGAGTTGTTCAATGTTTTCAACACCACGAATTTGGCGCTGCCGTTACGCAGCCTCACGGATCCGTTCTTTGGCTTATCGAGAAAGACTCAAGATGTAGCAGGCGGCCTTCCAGGCATCGGCGGCGGTGGACCGCGAGTCGTACAGTTGGCGGTGAAACTTGTTTACTAATAAAGAAATTAGGAGTTAAGGACTTTGAAACAATCTAAAAATTTAACCAATGTTATGCGTAATTTTTTTCTGCTGGCAATCATAGTGTTTGTCATAGGTACGCCGGGTGCAAAAAATTCTCAAGCCTCAGAGGTCGGCTACCGGCGCAGTATCGAAAGAATGGCGGTCAATCTTGATGAGGAGCGCAATATCGAAAAAATTGCCATCAGTCGAGTGCAACCGGCTTATCCGCCCAACGCTCAGAAATACCGGATCGAAGGAGTGGTGACGGTGCAAGTCAGCGTCAACAACGAGGGCAAGGTCAGCAAAGCCG
>JANMSG010000306.1:0-6107 GCA_031389065.1 Acidobacteriota bacterium
GGCATCAAAAAATCGGTCCTGAATATATCAGGCTGGCTTTTGAATTCGCCCGTCAAGCAGACCCGGAAGCGAAATTGTACTATAACGACTATTCGATTGAAGGGCTGAACAACAAATCCAACGCGGTATTTAATCTGGTCAGCGACCTCAAAAATCAAGGGGTGCCAATTGATGGTGTGGGCTGGCAGATGCATCAAATCAACGGTTTCAGAATTCAGGAATCGCACCGCACAAACGCCAGACGGATTGCTGATTTGGGGCTTGAGCTTTCGATGACAGAAATTGATGTGAGAATGACTCTTCCCAGCACCACAGAGAAGTTGCAGCAACAGGCGCAAGCTTACAAAGATGCTATTGAGTTTTGTCTGACGGAGCCAAATTGTAAGGCTTTCGTGATGTGGGGATTTACAGACAAATATTCCTGGATACCGACGACTTTTAACGGTCAGGGAGATGCGTTAATCTTTGACGCAAACTTCCAACCCAAGCCAGCCCATGCAGCGCTCAGAGAAATTTTAGAAGTCGGTGTAGATTTGGCTCCGAAGATTACCGGCGCGTCGAGAAGCGGTAAACAACTGATCATCAACGGCGAAAAATTTATAGATGGCGCACAGATTTTTATCAATGGCGAGAAGCAGAAAAAAGTCATCCTGGATACAGAAAATCCTTCAACAATGATTGTCGCCAGAAAGTCCGGCAAATTCGTAAAATCCGGCGACCTTCTGCAAGTGAAAAATCCTGACGGGCTGGTCTCCAATGAGTATGTTTATCAGAGCGCTAACAATTGAGTATGCAAAGAGGAATCGCTGATTTGAAGTTTGAGAGGCAGAAAATGAATCCGCGTCATAATCGCAGATGGCAAATCGCCTGTCTGGCAATGGTTGCCTTGTTTTCTATAGAAGGAACCACGAAAGCCGAAGATGGGTATCGTTTATGGTTACGCTATGATTCCCTACCTGAGCGGATGATAAAAGTGTATAGCTCTCGTGTGACCTCTCTGGTCGTTGAAGGAAATTCTGCGTCCCTTGAGGCCATCCGCAAAGAACTTGTCAACGGCTGCGCAGGGGTGCTCGGCAATTCGGTTGCTCTTGCCGATAAGGTGGATGGCGATGGCGCTGTGATCGTGGGAACGCCGAAGAGTTCACCTTTAATCGCCGGTCTACAATGGGCAAAGCAACTGGCAGAGCTTGGCTCGGAAGGATTTCTCATACGTTCGGTAAAACTTGAAGGTCGCGCTGTAACCATCATCGCTTCAAATGGCGAAGTCGGCGCTCTATATGGCGCGTTCCACTTCCTGCGTTTGCTACAGACTCTGCAACCGATTGAGAAGCTGAACATCAGGCAAAGACCACGTCTGCAACTGCGTGTCCTCAACCATTGGGACAATCTGGACGGCAGCATCGAACGCGGTTACGCAGGAAAATCTCTGTGGAACTGGCAAGAACTGCCTGAGAAAGTTGATTCACGTTTGCGCGATTATGCTCGCGCCAATGCGTCTCTAGGCATTAACGGCTCTGCGCTCAACAACGTCAACGCCAATTCCCGATCCTTAAGTGCAGAGTACCTGCGTAAGGCCGCCGCCATCGCTGATGTTTTTCGCCCGTATGGTGTGCGCGTTTACCTTTCGGCGCGCTTTTCCGCGCCTATGGAATTAGATGGATTAAAAACCGCCGATCCATTTGATCCACAAGTAGCTGCCTGGTGGAAGAAAAAGGTGGATGAGATTTACCAACTGATACCGGATTTTGGTGGCTTTCTGGTGAAAGCCAACAGCGAAGGTCAACCGGGACCGCGCACCTATAATCGCAATCACGTTGATGGAGCCAATATGCTGGCAGCGGCGTTGGCTCCGCATAAGGGGGTGGTGATTTGGCGTGCTTTCGTTTACGACATGAAGCCCGGCTATGATCGCGCCGGAGCGGCATACGAAAACCTGCAACCCTTCGACGGGAAATTCGCGCCAAACGCGCTCTTGCAGGTTAAGAACGGAGCGATAGACTTTCAGCCACGTGAACCTTTCCATCCACTGTTTGGGGGAATGCCAAAAACCCAGGTCATGCCAGAATTGCAAATCACCCAAGAATATCTTGGTTTTTCCAACCACCTGGTGTTTCTGGCACAGATGTGGCGCGAAGTTCTCGATGCTGACACCTACGCGAAAGGACGCGGCTCGACGGTGACGAAGGTAACCGACGGTACGCTTTTCGATCAACGACTGACAGGTATCGCCGGGGTCGCCAACACGGGAACAGATCGCAACTGGACAGGGCATGATTTCGCCCAATCCAATTGGTACAGTTTTGGTCGTTTGGCATGGAATCCTGATCTCTCTTCGCCCCAGATTGCCGCAGAGTGGGTGAAGATGACACTGACACGCGACCCCAAATCAGTAGAACAGATTATTCGCATGATGCTTGAATCACACGAAGCCTTAGTTGATTATATGACGCCGCTTGGTCTCCACCACATCATGTGGAGAGGACATCATTACGGTCCCGCGCCCTGGTGGGATAAGGAGGGGCGAGCCGATTGGAATCCGGTTTACTATCACAAAGCAGACGAATTTGGTTTGGGCTTTGACCGAACGAAAACCGGCAGCAATTCGATAAGTCAGTACCATCTGACGGTGCGGGATCAATACTCCAAGCTCTCCACCTGCCCGGAAAAATTTCTGCTCTGGTTTCACCACGTGCCTTGGGATTATCGCCTGCGTTCGGGGCGGACAATGTGGGACGAGTTGGCTTTGCACTATCAACGTGGAGTGGATTGGACAAAAACGGCACGAAAAAAGTGGGATGCACTCAGTGGTGTAATTGATGTGGAGCGCCACGCCGCAGTCGCAAAAAAATTAGCGATCCAAGAGCGCGACGCGATTTATTGGCGAGATGCTGTGTTGCTTTATTTTCAATCTTTTTCAAAACGTCCTCTGCCAAAAGGGGTGGAGAAGCCACAGAAAACTCTTGAAGAGTACAAAGCAAAAAGCCTCGACTGGTAGTGAAAAAGTATGAGCAAGGATTTTCAGGTAGTGAGAAAAAGGTAATGCTACAGCGGCTTTTTCGCCGTGTAGCGGTTGTTTGATTTTAGGCGCGGGGCGTGAAATATGTCTATTTCGGTTCACTGTGTGGAACCCCCCGAGCTAAAGTCAAATTGCTGCTACACGGTAGGAAATATCAGCATTACCTTTTCCTCACTATCAAATTCATAGTACAAGATGAAGATAACCGATATTCGAGCGACCACTGTTACAGTGCCACTTGAGGCACCGCTACGCCACGCCAACGGCTGCCATTGGGGTCGCTTTGTGCGCACGGTGATAGAAGTCGAAACCGACGAAGGCTTGACAGGTCTTGGCGAAATGGGGGGTGGCGGTGAATCTGCCGAAGCCGTATTTCGCGCGATGAAAAGCTATTTGCTAGGTCACGACCCGGCGCGCCTTGAAGAGATGAAGTTCCTGATCGCCAACCCTACGGCATCCCTCTACAACAATCGCACGCAAGTTCTTGCGGCGCTTGAATTCGCCTGTCTGGACATTTTAGGGCAGAAGTGGAACGTGCCGGTTTCAGAAATCCTCGGCGGTCGTTTGCAGGATCGCGTGCCCTTCGCATCGTACCTCTTCTTCCGTTACCCAAACCCTGAAGATGGCACGGGTGAAGTGCGAACCGCCGAGCAACTCATCGCCCACGCGCGCCAGTTGAAAGAATGCTACGGCTTCACTTCTCACAAATTGAAAGGCGGCGTTTTTGCGCCGGAGTACGAACTTGATTGTTACCGTCAGCTTGCGTCTGCCCTCGATGGTGACCGCTTCCGCTTCGACCCGAACGGCGTCTGGTCAACCGAACAAGCCATCTGGTTCGGTCAACAGATTGAGGACCTTCGCAACGACTATCTAGAAGACCCTGTGTTTGGCATGGCTGGAATGCGCCGCGTACGCGAGAAGGTGCGTATGCCGCTGGCGACCAACACGGTCGTCGTCAACTTTGAGCAACTGGCGGTCAATTGTCTTGATACAGCCGTGGATGTGATTCTGCTCGATACAACCTTTTGGGGCGGCATACGCCCGTGCGTCAAAGCAGCAGGCATCTGCGACACCTTTCAACTCGGAGTCGCTGTACACTCATCCGGCGAACTCGGCATTCAACTCGCCTCCATGCTGCACCTCGGTGCGGTCATCCCGAACCTCTCTTTTGCCGCAGATTCACACTACCACCATCTCACGGATGACATCATTGAAGGCGGCAAATTCAAATATGAAGACGGCTCTATTGTCGTGCCTTCTGGAGCAGGCTTAGGCGTCAAGCTCGACCGTGATAAGCTCAGCCAATACAGTGAACTTTACAAGCGTCTCGGTTCGTACCCTTACGACCAAGACCCCCTCAGACCGGGCTGGACACCTACCATCCCGAATAGGCGTTGGGCTGACCCGTTAGACACAAGGCAGCCTGAAATCCCCTTTTGATTGCTAGTCGGAAGGGGGGAATATCGAATGAGAATCAATTTTTTTGGGACAAGAAGTAGGAAATTCTTTCCTACGTAAACGGCTCGCGTTGCGGTCGTTATTGGCGGCACCTTTGACCACGGTCGCACGATTGCGTTAGGGCTAGTGCGTGCGTACTCTTAGTATTGAAGACTATTGAAGTTCTCAAGATAGTAGATATTCTGTAGATGAAAATGCGCCACCACTTAGCCTGAAGCAACATCAAAAAATCGCCGAATCTGGAGCCTCAATTTAATTGAAGGCGAATGAAACATTCCTCTTTCACAAAAAATGGGCTGGCTACATAAGGCAGCCAGCCCGTTAAGGGTTAGGAATAAGTTATGGCTTATTTGCTGTTAGGCCTAGAAGGTGCCTGTGCGCCGGTGCAAGAGCAATCATTATCTCTCACATCGTTGTCGCTGATCGAACATCTAGCCGTTCCTGACGGAGTTTGCAAGAAGCCTTCTCCTCTGAACGTCGTGAAGTCAACCTGTCCATGGACTCTTCTATCAACAGGCGTGTGGTCGAGCGTGTAGGTACAGCCCATAGATGCGACCTTGCCAATCCCTGTGAAAATGCTTCCATTGCAGCAGAAGATGTATTCACCTGTGTTCGTATTCCAAGCCAATACGGCAGCCGGATTCGATCTATCCTGCACACAGGCATTGAACACTTTAACCGCGAAGCTACAAGAGGTGGTGTTTTGTGATGCGTCAGTCGCTGTACAGGTGACCGTCGTTGTGCCTGGCGGGAAGATGGTACCAGAAGCAGGGACACAAACAACTGTCGCACCCGTACAATTGCCTGACAGTGTTGGCGCCGGATAGGTCACCACCGAGCCAGTTTGGCCCCCACAAACCTGAGCCCCTACTCTTATGATATTTGGCGGGCAGGTAATCGTGCAGGTTCCACCACCGCCTCCAACCGTCACCGTGAAAGAGCAAGTGTTTGTATTTCCGCTTGCATCTGTCACCGTACAAGTCACGGTTGTTGTGCCGATTGGGAAACTAGAGCCTGATGCAGGAACGCAAGTTGGTGTTCCAACGCCCGAACAGTTATCCGAAACGGTAGGCTGCGGATAGGTAACATTGACATTGCCGCCAGACGAGGTTGCTGTCTGGTTTGGCGGACAAATGATGGTCGGCTGTTGAGTGTCGTTGATCGTCACCGTAAAGCTACAGGTCGCATTGAGACCTGATGAATCTGAGACGTTGCAGGTGACGGTGGTTGTGCCTCTCGGGAAGAACGTGCCACTTGCCGGTGAGCAGACAGGCGTTCCGACTCCAGAGCAGTTGTCGGAAACCGTCGGCGCCGGATAGCTGACGATCGCGCCGCACTGGTTTGTAGTGTTCGCCGCCGTCTGATTGGTCGGACAAGTGATGGTCGGCGCTTGGCCGTCAAGGACTGTCACCAGAAAAGTGCAGGTTTGCTGCGGAGGCCCAGGCGCGGAGCAAGAGACGGTGGTTGTCCCTGCCGGGAATACAGTACCCGACGCGGGCGAGCAAGTCACGGTGCCGCAAGTGCCTGTGGTTGTCGGAGCCGAATAGGTTACCACTGCACTACACTGGTTTCCAACACTCGACGTGGTGATGTTTGACGGACAAGTAAGGGTGCAATCACCGCCTATCGTTCC
>JANMSG010000714.1:0-2473 GCA_031389065.1 Acidobacteriota bacterium
CAGAGGTTACTGTTGCGGTTGACCAGGTCCTGGAACCGCTCCTTGAGGCGTTCTGCGTGGTCCTGTGCGAGATGGCATGCTCGTGGGGTTCATAGGGTTTTGACCTCCGCCGGGTGCGCCACCCGGCGTTGATGGACTTGCTGCCACCAGCGTCTCAATCACCTTATCATAAATTTTAATCTTGCCCGCCGCTTGCAGTTGTTTTTGAGTACTTGCCAGATGGGCTGAGAATAAATTGTCGCGCCTCTCTTGCAACAATTTGTCTTCGATTCCTCTTTTCGCTTTCGTGAAGGCTTCGCCCATATCCGCATCCTTGCGTTCGACGACAGCGGCTACCACATAGGTGTCGCTATCGGATGCTTTGATCGGCTCGCGCAAAACTTCTCCGGCTTTCAGTTTGTAGATCGGTTCACGGCTCCCTTCGCCTACCAGCACACCTATGGAATCGCTGGCTGTGATTCCGGCGCGCTCGTCAACTTTAACGCCCGCCGCATCTGCCGCCGCTTTCATGGCATCAGGCGTTTGCGCCTGGGCGATTTTGCGAGCTTGCTCGGCCGCCAGCTCTTTTGCTTTATCGTTGCGATAGGTGTTTTCAACTTTGGTTTTCGCCTCTTCAAAAGAAGGTTCATGCGGGTCACGTTTCTCTGCCAGTTGAGCTACCGCGAAGCCATTATTAACATTCACCCACTCGGTTACGTCACCTTGATTCTTCAATTCGAACAACTTGTCATCTACTTCCGAAGCAGCGCCCAATTCAGGAATGTCTTCTCCTTGGGTAAAGAAAGGCGTCTCTTTGACGATTGCGACTTGCGCGCCATACTTGTTGTTGATTTCGGCAGCAACGGAATCGGCGTTTTTAACTTCTTTGAATTTCTGCTCAACCTCTTTGGCTACTTCCTGAGCTTTTGTATAGCCTTTCTTTTCACGCACGGTTTTCAATAATTCGGCGCGCGTTTCTTCAAAGGTTGGCAGTTTGCGGTCCGTCACTTTCAAGATGTAAAACTTGTCGCCTTTGCGAACCGGCGAACTGACTTCATCTTTGCTCATGGTAAAGACGCGATTGAGTGGGTCGTCGGTTTCGCGTTTATCTTTCTTATTGAGATAGCCTATGTCGCCACCCGAGGCTTTGCTCTTGGCATCGTCGCTTAGTTCACGGGCGAGCTTGGCGAAATCTTCCGCAGGTTTTCCTTCGCCTCCTTTGGCGCGGTTGTAAATGGCTTCCACTTTTTTTGCAATGGCTTCTTCCTCAGGAGTAGGGGTACTGGGAGAAGCGGTTGCGGCGGAATCTTTTGTCGCGTCGCCGGGCCTTGCGCTGACAGTCTTTGCGGCGGGCGCTTTCGCTGGCACAGTGACGACGATTTGGCTGACGCGGACTTCCTGAATGTTGCCTTCCGGATTGAACTCTTTTCGGAGTTCGTCATCTGAAATCTGAACCGCTTCTCCGGCTTTCTTCTGATCAATGAAAATATATTTTGCTTTGCGTTCTTCCTGTTTAACGTAGAAGTCAGCTTTGCGCGGCTCAAAATACGAACGCAAATCTGTGTCATTAACACTTACCTGCGCGCGGAATTTGTCTGGCGTGACTTCAAGCCAGCGAAGTTTATAGCTGGTATTGGTTTTGCGATAATCGTCTTCGATTTCTTGAGGCGAGACTTGCGCGGCAGCCGATATGAAGGAGCGAAGTTTTTCTTCGACAATCGAGCCGCGAACATTCTCTTCAAATTCGAGAGGAGTTGTGCCCATTTGCTGCAAGCGGGCGCGGTATTGTTCGGGACCGGGCCAAGGACTGAGCATCTGTTTGATGCGAGCCTGTACTTCGCTCTCTGTAGCCGTGATGTGGTTCTGCTCCGCTTCGTATTGAGTGATGTGCTTGCGAATCAAGCCATCCATTACCTGTGGACCATAAATGCCATAGATAGTAGATAGATCAACCTGTTTGATAGCGCCTTGCCCTTGCGCCATCTGCTGACCATAGGCGTTGAGTGTGCTGCGCAACTCTTTGACAGTAATTTCGCGATTAAGCACAGTGGCAACAATGTTGTCATCATCAGCCGAAGAACTGCCGCTCAAAGGATTCATGCCCGGTACGAAAAAGCCTATCATACCGACAGTCAACACCGCGACGAAAACGATTAATAGCGCGTTGCGTGAACGGTTGCGCCTACTTAAAAACTTTAACATAAAATTTTATTTGCCTCCGAATTATTGCTCAGCATTTGCTGTGCGAGAAAATATGCCTGAGAAGAAACACAAATTTTAGTTCAACAGCGCCTGCTTGACAACCGCATACGGGCAATTTACCGACTATATTCGGTGACGAGGGGAAGCTTGCGACAATAAGTCAGAACCGGGAGCGGTAGCGACCCGGTGCGGCGCACAAACCCCGTCGCTACCGCTCCCCGTTCAGACGTATTTTCGCCAGCGTCCCCACGTCACCGACTATAGTAGGTAAATTTCCCCGATGCGGTTGTCA
>JANMSG010000373.1:0-11578 GCA_031389065.1 Acidobacteriota bacterium
ACCACATCGAAGCGTTCGCGTCTGCCAACCTTCGGGTCTTGCGACCTGGAGATGCCTGCATCGAAGACTTGTTTTAAGACGAAAATCTTGATGTTGCTCTTTAGCCTGGTGAAGTTCTGACCATTTATGGTGAACTCCTGATGCGGCAAGATTCGCGCCACTCCAGGCGTTGTCTCCTGTAACCCTGTTACGCTAACGATGTGCGGATTGTTAGTCGTATAAACTCCCTTTGATTGTTCCCCTCTATCGGTTCGCCCTTCTCTTTGAGCCGAAACTGTCAGCGTTGAGACCAAGCTCAAGCCGATGAGTAGATGAATTATGGTGACCATAGCTGCAACGCGCAGGGTTATTTTCGATACGATTTTCTTTTGTTTCGTTATGTTATTTTCTATTTTCATATCTTCCTCCTGTTCGATAGAGCAGGAAAAACTGCTGCCCTGCTCTATCTTCAAAACCAACCTCTACCAAGCTGAATTGAAGGCT
This sequence comes from Acidobacteriota bacterium, assembly GCA_031389065.1. Classification (GTDB taxonomy): domain Bacteria; phylum Acidobacteriota; class Blastocatellia; order UBA7656; family UBA7656; genus JACQDB01. Next base: position 484 of record JANMSG010000373.1, read on the forward strand.
TTTCTAATTACATCCTGTGACGCATCTTGAAGACCGCCCAGGGAGTTGAAGAGAATGACGGCAGTGATACCGTCAGGAAAAATCATCCAGTCCGCCGCTCCTCCTGTGCCATTTTGCTTGCCAAATCCGCCGTTGTGATTCCAGTACCTTCCATGAGTCGAGTTTTCGCCGTACATGCCAAGATTGTTGTCGGTCATCAATTTAAAAGTGGCGGCAGAGACAATCTTTCCACTACGCAGCCCGACGATGAACTTGCCAAACTCTTTGGCAGACATGAACCAATAGCCTGCGCCTGAACGGCGACTGGCGTGGTCGTAGGAATCGTCCACGAAGTAATACTGCGGGAAGTGAAAATTGTAGTAGCGTATCTCCTCCTGCGGACCGCTCGGCGCTAGACTAACGGCGCTCAGACCAAGCGGACCAAGAATATGTTGTTTCACAAAACTGGTATACAAACCGGAAGTGCGCGCTTCGATATTGCTGAGGTTCTCAACGCCTGCCCGCCCGTTCAACATATAAGGAATAATGATACGGAAGAGACAGAAGTTGTTGTTGGCGTAAAAGTTTTTACGAAAGTTCGCGTCGGTTGCTCCTTTGGCAATCGTCTGGCGCTGCCCTTCATAGGTGCCTGGGTCATCCGTCGCGTTACGCAGACCGCTGGTGTGGGTCAGCAAATCCTTGAAGGTCATCTCACTCACATGTGGTCCAAGCGTCCAGTCTGAAGGCAAGTACGGAGCGATGAGTGAGTTGATGGAAATGCCTCTGCGATATCTATTCCTCGGCTCCCTCTCATTCATCTTTTCCATAGCCTTCATCACCGCGGCTGCCGTGATGGTTTTGCTCATGCTGAGGGTGGTCATGCGACGGTCTGGCGATTGCGGAACGCTCGATAGCACTGCGTAGCCACCGGCGCCGGATTTCTTCAGCGTATCGTATTGGTAGATGGCATAAGAGTAACCTGTTGTCTTGCCATCGAGCCGCGACTTTAGGTTATTGGCAAACTTGTTGAGGTCTGCTTCAATGTTTTCAAATTCCGGCTGCACGCCCGGTTTCGTGTAGGTAACCTTCACCGTTGAGGAAGGCTGAAGCTTTTGTTGACCTTTCTGTGGCAGCAGTCGCGCGTAGTAATATTTCGGCGTGTTCGGCGGTGTCACGGAAAGAATCTCTATGAAATTAATCATAAAGGTGTTCGCCTGACCCGCAGGTGGAACGGCTTGCAGTTGCCCTGTGGCGATGATGTTGGCGGGTGTTGCAACCTGCTCGGTAGGGAAACCGCCAGGCGTATCTGTGACTTGCCAGGTCGCAGAGGTCACGCCCTGCTGAGTCGTACTCCATTGGAAATAGAGTTTCACGCGAGCGTTGACCGTCACCTCTTTTTCAAAGGGAGATGAAGAGTTGAGATCGCCACCAGAGTAGGTTCTACCAAGTAATATTGTTCTCGCGCCAGGTTGCGGATTTCTATCTTGTATGCGTCCTTGCGCAGAGACTTGTTGTGAAACGCTCAAGCCGATGAGTAAATTGAGCATGGTGATGAGGGCTGCAAAACGTAGCCCCATCGTTAGTAAATTTTTCTTTTTATTCGTTGTTCTATTTTTGGTTTTCATGTTTTTCTCCTATTCAATAATTTGGAGCAAAGAATTTCTTGCTCCGGTTCTTATGGTTTTTGCTATTTCAATAACTCGTCCTGAATCGCAGGGCGAGGCTTTATACGGAAGGTTTTATACTTCACGGTTGATAAACCATCCGAGAGCAATGATTGGTGAGGTAGTCAATTGCAATTGCTCTTTGCCCTGTTGCACAAGAAAAAGCGCGTGTGCCGCCGTTTGCAATTTGGCATCGAGCGTGTGCATCTGTCCGCCTACCTGAATCAATGCGCCAACTAAAGTCACCTCCGAAAAATTGTATTTCCGCCATTCGCCGATCAATCTGCCGCGCAAGGTTTTCGCGTCGGTGATTAAGAATCTGTAGAGATTGTTTTGCGTGCGAATGACGATTAGGTCATTGTTATGCAGATGGCTGCAATCAAGGGTCACCCCTCTGTATGTTTGAGCGGCTAACCTTTGCGAGTGCCTGACCACTGCTTGTAAAGGCTCGGCTAGCCTTTGTGAATGACTGTCTAGTCGTTGTGAATGTTCGGCTAGTCTTTGTGAATCTCTTTTATTTGATGCGTTCATTTCGTTGTCTCTCCTTCTTGTTTTTACTATTTCGCCAATCGAGTTCCGGAACTCGTTTTCGCGCTTGTTTGTGTTCATTTTCTCTCGTTTTTGTTCTCTCAATCCCTTCATTTGGTTCATAAGTTCTGGCTTGCGTTTCCACTCGATATTCTTCGATTTGGTCGTGTTCTTCAGAAGCGCCCCAACAACCCCTTATCAAAGGTAATCCAAAAATTCAGTCCGTCACTACAGGCGGCATATGGTTCAGCCGACGTAGTGACCGAGCCGAGCCGAGCCAGACTCGTCGCCTTCCATAGAGAGACCCGGCTATCGCCTTGATTGGTGACCAGTATGCGTTCTCCATCAAAAGCGGCTGCCAAAGGTTGATCCAATCCATTGCCTGTTAGAGTTACCAAAACGGCTCCGGTTGAGGCACGAACGACTGTGATCGAGTTTGAATTGAAGTTTGGAATCCAGATATTTGTGCCGTCGAATACAGGGGTTTGCGGGTTGTCGCCAACGGGAACAACCAGAGTAACCGTAGCGTCAATCGGGTCCAGTTTCTTCAGCGTGTCGTCGCCGGCATCGGTCACCCACATGGTATTTCCGTCATAGAGAATGCCCGTAGGATGTGAAAAGCCTGCGCTCTTTATTGAAACCGGCCAGGGCAGCGGAGAGTTTATGTTTACCAGCGAGACCGAGCCAGAAAAATCGGCTGTCCAAATGCGCTCACCATCGTAGGCGATGCCTCTGGCCTGCGCACCTAGATCGGTCGCTCCCACGGTGACGGCTCCGGGAGCAGCCTTGGGAGTTATCTGGTAAAGTTTCCCGGGCGTACTGGCGGAAGTGATAAAAATCTTTCCTTTTGCCACGCAGATGCCCGATGGAAAGTTAGCTCCCGTCCAGCTTCCCAGTATCTTTCCATCACTGGCGTGTACGCGTGTTACTGAACTCGCAAAAATATCGCTCACCCAGACATCTTCGCCGTCCGATGCCACACCTGGTTGCGGCGCCTGATTCGTAACGCTGCCCACCTGAATGTAGTCCAAATCTGCGCTTGTTTTCGGCGTCGAAAATTGAGTCAAGGCGGCGCGTCGGCTGCCACGCTCAAGCGATTGATCGAGAGTGCGAGTGATGAAAGCTGCCATCTGCTCACGGCTGACGAAATCGCCAGGGCTGAAAGTGCTCGCCGACGTGCCGTTGGTCAGACCTGAAAAGTAAGCTGCGGCGATCTGGCAAAAGAAACCACTTCCCGCCACATCTGTGAAGGGCACAGTGATGTTGGTTCCCTCACAGCTTCCTGTATCAGCTTGCAAGCGTGTGGAGGCGAAGGTGATGAGGGACACTAAGGCAAGCAGCATCGTCGCCCGATAAGTGATACGCCGAGGGTTGCGTCCTGACAGATTATGAGTTTTCCTGTTTTCGGCATTTTGCAATCGTTGGTTAAACATTGTCTGTTCTCCTAAAGTTGATGGATTTAAAATTGATTTCGTGCGAGAGGTCATAGCCTCTCGCATCTATTTTTTAAGGCTCCGCTGCGTCTGACTACGGCAAATTTACAAGGTAGCCAGAGATTCTGATTTGCACATTCGCCGCCCCATCGCCGGGTGTACGACTGGCAACAGCGACAAGGTTTGCGCCACTGTCTGCATAGAGCCGCACCAGTTTTTCTGCAACATATTTATAGGGACTGGCGTCACTGCCTGTCGCTTGCACGGCAAGACGATAATCGGACGCCACGCCATTGACTGTCGTCGTCAATAAGATGTCTACCAGTTCCTGGGCTGCCGGTACCGAACTGGTTATGGAGATGAACTCTATGGCGAGTCGCTTTCCGGCAGGTATCGCCAAGCTGCCGTTGCTTAATCCTTGTCCATCTGCGAAATTGATAACCAGATTGCCTTGAAAGGCATTGCTTGCCGGGTCGCTTACCGTTGAAGCTATCGTCATCGTATTGCCCACTGTAGTAATCGCCAGGTTGGCTCCTGCTTGAAGCAAGACGCTATCGGTCAAACCATTGATACCTTTGACCACTTGTGCGGGTGCAACCTTCGCCGCCGTCACTGCATTGTTGGCGAGGTGAATGGTGTTGACGCCACCGTTTGCAATGCCCAATGGCGAGTTAGCCATGCCGTTTCCCGTAAGCGTTGCATCGTGGGTCACGAAGGCGATTCCGGTTGTCGTCTGCACCGTGCCATCTGGGAATTTGTAGCCACCGAGGGTTGTCTCAATCATTCCTTGCACGGTCAGCTTTGAAGTTGGCGCTGTCGTGCCAATGCCAATCTTGCCGGTTTTGTCTTCAGTGATAATCGAATCGGTCAGAACGTAGCTCGTGCTGTTGTTGCCCGCCCATTTCGGCAGTTGTCCGGAAATGCCGCTTCCGGTCACAGGGGTTGGTGAGGCGGCTTGGGTTTCAATCGCGCCTTGAGCCGTGCGATTTCCCGCGGTGCTATTATTTTTATTTGATCGGTTTTGTGCCTGCGCAAATCCTGCGTCAGTCAAAGTCGCGCCCATCAACAAGACGGCGCACAGTATTATCCTTACCTTTTTCATTGTCATTTCTCCTTTAGTTGATTGTTTTTTTTGGTCGTGGCGGATGGTTTGTCAGGGCATATCGACAAGGTAACCGGAGACCGATGCCTGTACAGTGACAATGCCATCGTTGAGGGTTCCGCGCGAGACGCATATGTGAGGCAATGTATTGCCATCTGCATACAGGCGCACTTGCTGAGCTGCTACATATTCATTAAAGATTCCCGTCGCCATTGGCGCGAGGTAGTGATAGACCTGATTGCCGTTCAAAGTTGTCCTGATGGACATATTCCTCAATTTCTGATCGGCTGCCGGGAAAGTCGCCTTTCCGGATACATACTCTATGACCAGTCGCTTTCCAGCAGGCACAGCGGTCAAAGGGCTGCATACTTCGCTGAAATTGTCAGGAAGAGTAAATGTGACGTCTTGCTGAAACGCCTCTCTTGCCGGATTGTCCACATCGCGCACATAGACTGGATTGTCTGTATCCGTCTTAATTTTTACCGTCGGCGTGTTGGTAACGACGGTTGGCACAGGCTGCGAAGAGGTATTGACGACTTTCACATCGCTTGGTGGCGGCGCGCCGTAGCTGTTTCCGGCAAGCGGTCCGCTGAACACAAAGGCACCAAGAAGCATTGCGAAGCTAATCGCTGTAATCAGATATTTCTTAAAGTTGTTCATTTCGTCTCTCCTTTTGTATGGGAATCTTTCGGATTCCATTTATTTTTTTTCTAACTATTTAGTTATAAGCGGCGCGTATTTTAAGATCACTTTGACAGTTCAATCGAAATCCAAAGCCGCTGTGATCAGCGAGACTGCGAGTGCAGCCCCGCTTGAGCGTTTTCATCGTCTAGCCAAATGCTTCTACTCGCGTATCGTTTGAACCTTTTGAACCTTCTGCACGGCGGGGACAACGAATCTGGTTTCACCCGATTCGTTGTCGATAACTTCCAGAGTCGGGGTCCACATATACGTACGTGTGTCAGGTGTGCCGACGAATCTAACCACCGCGCGTAGCTGTGCGCGTTTGCTATCGCGTCCGACGATTTCACTGCCTCTCAAATCCAGAAATGCTGATTTCCCTGAATCGATTTCATAGACTTTCTGAGACAAGATGTTGCCGTCGCGGTCTACAAACGACAACTCTATTCTGATGCAGGGGACAAAGCTGCCGTCGTCAAGATTGGCGACGTTGAGGCGGGCAGTCTGATTTTGTGTGATGCCGAACATCCCTGTGTGAAAGAAAGGATCGTCGCGGTTCATGTCTTCGACCTTGTTGAGACCGGTTGTCTGAGTTTGCGCGCTTACCATTGTTGCGCCCCAGTTCACTCCTACGGTTATCAGCGCGATGAGCGCCATCATTTTCAATCTGTTTCGTGTTTTCATCTGAGTTTCTCCTATATTTAATTTTTATGTTTTTGGTTTAGCCGCAACGGATTGCCACTGCGGCTGTTGGGTTAATAAAAGCAAAGCTGCAAGAGCAACTCCGCCGTGTGGCTTTGTCCACCTCGGTGCAAGGGTGAAACCTTGCACCGATAAACGACTGGCGGTCATTGGGGAGGACAATCGCCAGGACAATTCATAGAGTTTTCGCCCGCATCACAGACGCCGTTTCCGGCTTCCGGAGGGCAGTCGCCTGGGCAGGTGGCGTTGGATTCGCCTCGACTCACTTCACAAACACCGTCGTTACAAGAGGGCGCTGGGAAGGGCGGCGAGTGCGGCCATCGTGAAGGCTCGCCATTATCGCCGGTCACGAAGGGGAACCAGATCGTCAGTATCCACTGCGTTCTGTCAAAGGTCTTTGTCCATCCCTGATTGTCGAAGTGATGTCCAAGCGCAGGCGAGTTCTCCAAAGCCGCGAGGCTTGCGAAATCCGGTGTTGTCGGGTCTTGGGGAACGATGCGGTTTGCAAAATAGACAAGCTGTACCAGTTGTTCGCTCTTACTATATAAAAGCCACACGCTGGTCATTGCGCGCTGACTTGCCTCAGCCAGAATCTCGTCCCATTTTTGTTTGAGCGTATGGTTCTGGTTGTGATGCGGAACGCTCCAGCGTTCAGTCCGCACGATGATTCGCGTATCAATCTCGCCTAAGTGATGCGCCCCTATGACCTGCCAGGCATGATAATCCGGATTCATGAATATGGGTCGGTCGAAGAAATGTGTGCCATCGAGAATGAAATCGTTCTCTACCCAATTCTTATACTGTTTGGCATCGTGTTCGGTGTCAAAGAGGTAGCGCCCACCGCTAAACAGGTTTCCCGTGGCAAAGTCTATGCGCAGCGGCAGGTATTTGTTCTGCATCCCACGTCTTGCAGACATATACATACGGTCACGCTCGATAAGCGGTGCGACCTCATTCAATGGCAGACTTGCGGGGAGCGTAAAATCCGCCGTGAATGCGCCCTTGGCTTTAACCTTGCCAATCGTTGATTGAGGGTTGTCGTGTCTGGCTGCTGACATAGAACCAGCGCCGGGCATTCTGGATGAGGCGAATGTCGTGACCGCGCAAGCGATCAGGCAAAGCACGAATCTCAATTTCTTACCACTGTTCCTTTGTAGGTTTCCCTTAGTCATTTCTCTTTCTCTCCTTTGGTTTTTTCTGAGCCGGTTTAATTGTCATTTGCGGCTCGCTTAATGAATAATCGAAAATCTGGCTCTGTGTCACCACATAGGTATGTAGGTGTTTCAAAGATAAATATTTGAAATACTCGGCGGGAAAAAATGAAGGCGCGCCGCAAGAAATCGCGGCGCGCCTTCATACGACGTCGTTCGTCGTTATCGATTCAAGAGTTGATCGCTCGAGGCTAAATCAAGCGGTTTAGGATGGCTTTGGCTACCGCTTCGGACTTGGAATGGACTTGCAGTTTGTCGTAGATGCTGCGCAGGTGAAATGACACGGTATGGACGCTGACATTCAATTCAGACGCCGCCGTTTTATAGTTATGCCCTTCTACCAGGAGCTTCAAGAGGCGGGTTTCGTGTCCCGTCAGTTCATAATCGGCGCGCTCCGGCGGGCGGATTTCGCGAAATAGCGCAATCACCCGGCGGGCTACTTCCGGCGACATCGGTGCCCCTCCCTCTATCACTTCCTTGATGCTTTCCAGAAGCCTGACAGGTGGCGTTTTCTTTAATAAATAGCCTGACGCGCCGGCGCACATGGCATCGAATATGCGCTCATCGTCGTCGTAAACCGATAGCATTAACAACAGCATATCAGGGTAGCGCTCTTTGAGTATTCGTAACCCCTCGATGCCGCTCATCCCCGGCAAACCTATATCCATCAGCACCAGGTCTGGCAGTTGATGATTGATCTTATCGAGCGCCTCTTCAACAGAGCGGTAGTTGCCGGTGCAGAGGAAGCCGTCGGTGCCGCTGATGAGCATCGTCAAGCCTTCGCGGATCTCGCGCCGGTCTTCGACGATTGCTACCTTGATAGTCTTCTGCGATTGTCTGTCCATCATTGTGCGACTCCGAATGCTTTTCTGTATCCCTACCTATTTTAATCTGGTGAGTGTAGAGTAAACCCGACAGACTTTCTTGTCACTACGTAAATGTGTAGTTGGTTGTGCTAGATGACAGGCGGCACAATGGAGCTAAACGGCAGTTTCAACCTGACAGTCGTGCCTTTGCCTTTGCCGGACAGCACCTCGAAATCGCCGCCGGAATCGCGTGCCCGTTCGCGCATGCTCATCAGTCCGTGACCATCGCTTTGGCGAGAGAGGTCGAAACCGGCGCCGTTATCGCTCACTCGCAGTGCCAGCCACTCATCTTCTATCTGAAAATCTATCTCTGCTTCTGTACAGCCGGAGTGACGCACCAGATTGTTGACGCTCTCCTTGAATATCAAAAAGACCTCGCGTCGCATATTGGCGCCCATCCGCACATCCTGATCAGCGCCGGGCGCACTGAAGCGAAACTTGATATCGCGGGCGGTAAAGATGTCGCTGGCAAACAATCGCATACGCTGAGTCAAATCGCTGAGATGATCTTTTTGAGGATTGATTGCCCAAACGATGTCGCTCATCGAATCAATCAGTTCGCGTGAAGCGCTGGCAATCATCGAAAGCGGCTTGCGCTGCGATGAGTCATCAGGGGCAAGTCCTCTGCGGGCAACTTCGCTGAGAATGGAAATCTGCGTAAGGCTTGAGCCAATGTCATCATGCAGGTCTGTGGCTATGCGCTTGCGTACTTGCTCAATTTCGGCAAAGCGTTCTTCGCGACTCCTCCTGAGGGCTTCTTCGGCGCGCTTGCGCTCGGTGATGTCGCGGGCAACCCCTGTAAAGAAGTGACGTTCATTTCTGATGAATTCGCCAAACGAGATTTCAAGCGGTATCTCGCGTCCACTCTTATGCAGTCCGGGTAACTCTATGGCTTCCCATGAAAGATGTCTTTTACCCGTATGTAGATATTTGCCGAAACCTGCGCTGTGCAGATGGCGCAGATACTCTGGCATCAGCATGGTCAGGTCGCGCCCAAGCATCTCCAAGGCTGTATAACCGAAGACTTTTTCGGCTGCCGGGTTGACAAAAATGATGTTGCTCTTCTCATCAATTGTAATGATGGCGTCAGAGGCGGTTTCGGCAAGGGTGCGAAAACGATCTTCGCTCTCTTTAATCGCTCTCAGGCGCGTTGCACGGTTGCGATCCATAGCAAAGATCAGCCCTCCAACCAAAACGGCGGCAAGCGTCACAAACCACCAGCGCCGCCAAATCGGCGGCAGTATTTTGAAGTCAAAAGTCGCAGGCGACTCGCTCATCGCGCCATCCGTATTCACGGCTCTGACGATAAAGCGATAAGTCCCCGGCGACAGACTCGCGTAATTGACTGTACGCTGGTCGGTCAGCGGTTGCCAATCCTGATCAGAGCCTTCCAATTTGTATTGATAGCGTAGCGCCTCGCCAAGACCAAAACTCAGGCTAAAGAAATCTATCTCCATCTGGTTCTCATTGGCAGCCAGTTCCAGGTAAGGAAGTTCAAGCTCGCCAAGCTCGGAAACCAAATACCTGACACCTTCTACACGCACCCCGTTTATCAAGATTGGCGGCGGCGGGCGTGGCTGGTCGGGTTCGGGAACCAGCATAGATAAGCCTTGCAAGGTACCAAACCAGAGCCTGTTGTGACGGTCGCGGTAGGCAGTTGTGACAAAGCTGCTCACCAATCCGTCAGAGGTAGTGTAATGCTTGATGCTGCCGGTTGCAGGGTCGAGCCGGTCAACCCCTCTGCCTACGCCAACGTAGATGCGTCCCCATTGATCTTCTGTGATACAGCGGATGTTGTTGCTCGCCAGACCATCAGCAACCGTGTAGGTTTTCAGGCGCGGCGCAGCGGCATTCGTGTCATCTATGAGACTCAAACCGCCTTCGGCGGATGCCACCCAGAGCCGTTTCTGGCGGTCAATATGTAAACCGGAAATGGCTCCGGCAGGCACCCCTTCTGCATCTTTATAAAAAGTGAAATGACCGTCCCGGTATCGCGCCAGACCGCCTTCAAAGAAGCCTATCCAGAGATTGCCCGAACTATCCTCGCGAAACCTGTAAGGCGAATTCTTAGGCGGTAAGCCATCGGCTTCCGTGTAGCGGTGAAAGCTCTCCGTTGCGCGCTCCCACCTGACCAGTCTGCAGTGGTCGCCCGAAAACGTGCTGATCCAAATATCGCCGCGCCGGTCTTCAAACAGGCTGAATACATTGTCGTTGGGCAAACCATTTTTACTTGTGTACGCCGCCTTGGGAGGGGTGTTGGGAAATTTTTCTATACGCTCCACGGCAGGAAAACGATAGAGGGCAGGGTACGTGTTTACCCACCACTCACCTTTGTGATCCTGAATCATGCCGCTATACCAGAACCAGCCGTAACTCCCGGCTGGTTCTGGTAGTTTTGGCTGTAAGGCTGTGAACCGTCCGTCATCCAGACGATTAGCGAAATAATTAAAGGTGATGGCGTAGAGTTTACCCGACGGGTCTTCAAAAATAGAGTTCGTCCACATTTCATTCAGACGCGCAGCATCCACATAGGTCAAAAAGCCCTTGTGAGCAACCTTCATCACACCATTGCTGTAGGTGCCGAGCCAGAGATTTCCGGCGTTGTCTTCGCTAAGCGACGAGATGATATTATTGCTCAAGCCCTGTTCGGTGGTGTAACGATGAAACCGTTTGCCATCAAAGAGAATCAATCCGGCGGAATCCCTACTCTCCTGACCGAGCCAGATCAAGCCGTCGGCGGATTGGTGTATTACCCGAACAATTCCCGCTATGTAGCCATCGGCTGCGGTAAAGCGCAGCGCTTCACCGGGTGCCAGTGAAAGCGGCGTGCGGCTGTCGCGCAATGTGGATTGGCTTGAAAAATCTGTGATCTCCTGCCAGGGCACGCCCTTTCCTGTTACATAGCTTGCGGCGGGGGCAGGCTTGAACG
>JANMSG010000388.1:0-5849 GCA_031389065.1 Acidobacteriota bacterium
CTGGCTTAATAATTCCTGCGAGTTCCGCCCTTTCAAAACCCTCTACTGCCTCTTCATAGCGGTTTTTCTCCATCAGGTCTAAGGCGCAGTTTATATAAGCCATACCTAGATTATGCCTTGTTTTATGATCTGGATAGTGTACGTTTGCTTGTCGCATCCACTCTTGAGCATTAAATAGATCTCCTTTTTTATACTCTTGAATTCCAAAAGACGTAAATATAACAGCGAAACTGTTTTGTATTTCGGCAATAATTTCTGGAGACGGCGCAATAGATATGGCTATTGAAAAAAGTTCTAAAGCCTCTCTCTCATTTCCATTGTTTGATTCTTGAATACCATATTTTTGAAAAGCTATTGCTAAATTATTTTTAGCGCACTCGTAATCTGGGGCAAGACGTAAAACGATCTGCATTGCCGTAATTGCACGCTGCCAATCATTAGCTCCTTCAAAACTTTTTACAATCGAGTTATGCAAAACACCCAAGTAGCTTCGCTTCAATTCTATTGCTTGTTGGAAAAACTTTTCGGCTTCAATGAGATAATTGCTTTTAAGAAAATCTATGCCTGATTCAAAAACTTCTCGCGCAATCTCGTCAGAATTTTTGATTTGTTCTGGCTTTACCCAATCCGCGATTCGAGATGATGTTCCTGATTCATCCCCGAACTCAACCATATAAGCTTCTTCCGGTTCATCGAAGACTTCGACTACTGTACCTCTTTCGCCTTTTTTGACATTGTATGCAGGAAAGTCTTCTAAGACTTCAACGACATCTAATAAATGCGCTTTTTGGGTTTGAATCATAATTCACCTATTACTTATCCACATAAGTGGTCACTAAACTTGGATAATCGGTTTTCGGTCTTATTATCCAAACTGTAATCACATCCACAGTGTTACCATTCAATCCTTTTATCGGCAACACAACAACATATTTGTCACCCCAAGGACCTTGATTGGCTTGTCCTGCATCATTGTATGGTAATTCATCCAAAATAGCTTTTTCCAGCAACTGCCAATCACTTTGCTCAAAGCCAAGCGCACTTTTGAAAACACGCGCTTTATGTTTCCCCTCTTTTGGATGCTGTGGGTTGAGAGCATATCCTTCAAGCTTTTCACGCAGAATTACTGCACTGCTGTAATTGGGCAAAGCGTTTGAATGTATGGTTCTCCCACCGGGCATATCTTGTTTTCAATACGGAGCAAATTATTTTATAGGCTCAGATTATAATCAGGTCACGCCTGGAACATGGCGCTGAGGTCTCGATAGCTGACAGCCTCATCGGAAAAATCGAAGGTGCCTTGTTCGCGCATTTCTCTGGCGGCGCGAAGAAATGCGCCAAGCGCGGCGCGCGAAAGGGCACTGCCAACGCTGACTCGCTTCACCCCTATTTCAGAAAGTTCCGCAAGACTCAGTTGCACGCCTTGCAGTCCCATCACGACATTCACAGGGCGATCTACGGAACTGACCACCGCAGCAATGTCATCTCGGCTCACAAGACCCGGCGCATAAAGAACGTCTGCCCCTGCTTCCTGATAGGCTTGAAGCCGCTTGATGGTGTCCTTCAAGTCGCGACGACCAACCAGATAGTTCTCCGCCCTAGCCGTCAGTGTGAAAGGAAAATCGAGCGCACGGGCAGCTTCTACAGCTGCCCGAATCCGCTCCGTCGCTAACTCGTATTCGTAGATTGGTTCGCCCGGACGATTCGTGGAATCTTCGATAGAGCCACCAACAAGACCAGTCGCCGCTGCTAGCCGTATGGTTTCCGCCACGGTTTCCGGCTGATCTCCGAAACCGTTCTCAAGGTCTGCACTGACAGGCAAGTCTGTGGCTGAGGCGATGGCTCTCACATGCGCCATCATCTCGTCGCGGTTTATCGTATTATCCCGCTGCCCCACGGAAAACGCGTATCCGGCGCTGGTTGTCGCTAAGGCCTCAAATCCCAAATGAGCAAGTAGTCGTGAGGTTCCAATATCCCAAGGATTGGGAATAATGAATGCGTTGTCTCGTTCATGGAGTTTGCGAAAGGCACTCCCTTTTCTTTCTTGAGTTTGCATCAATACCTCTTTTCTAAAAGTTCACACCGAATTGTCTTCTTTCAACGTGCGGTTAAGCAGGTTCAATTCTATCTGATCTGCCATGAGTCCTCTTGAACTATAAAAACCGCTCGATAGAGGATGATTCATTGGAGATGACTTTTACATTAAATTCCGAGAGTATGATACTGATTGATGATTTCCATACAAAGCTTTTCAGCTTTCTGCGTATCAGGTTTTACCGGCAAAGAACTTCGCACATAAGCTTCTTCGGCGAGTTTGAATAAGCGCTCGGCTTCTTCTTTGACGCGTTCAAGCGACCACTCACCGCGCTTGATTTCAAGAAGGTTTTCCGCGTCGGCGCGAGCCACGTGCAATTCGCCTTCGACTAAAAACTCGATGCCCATGCGAAGCAAACGAATCAAGTGAGCGGCATTTTTGCTGTCAAAACCGATTCGTCTAACCAACTCTCTGCGTTTTGATCCCATATAGCCACCGGAAAAATATTTGCGCTTGATACCGTTGTAGCGATCAATCAACACGCCAAGTTTTTGACCGCTGAACTCGCCACTTGAAATTCCAGTATCGCGTTGCTCTTGCGTAGCGTGTGGCTCGTTGAAATCAATTCCGTGCTGGGCGATTTCGTTTTCGAGCGCCGTCATTTCCGCTTGCGCTTCCTGATTGAAATGCGTCATGCGTTTAAATTGCGAATAAGCGTATCCGTTAAAAGAATGATAAGCCTCTTTCGATACGAAAATCTCACGGTTTTCGCGCAACAGACGACCGAGCTTGTGTTGATAGATGATATGCTGTTCATCAATCCATAACAGACTCAGCACGTTCGGATTGCACTTCAAAAGCAAGCCGATGAACTTGCGAACTTCGTAACAGACAGAGTCCCATTCGTTGATGAACTCTTCTTTGACTTCATCGCGCCCGAAGCCCAGATAATGACCGAGCGGCGCAACATAAACGCCCATCAAATCTTTATCATCAATGCTATTCGGGTTATTTTGTGGGGTGAACATGTTATGCGCAATTGACCCTCTATAACCGAGCAGGATTAAATTTTCAGGCAGCAACTTGCTGGTTAATTCTTGCGATAAATTCTTCAATTTAATTATTGGTTGTTCTTGTTCCATTTGTTTTGCTCAATTCCCGTATCACTGCGAGGTTGTCTATATCACAGCGCGTTTCGTCTTCTGGAGTTTCCAGGATAAACGGCACGCGACGGAACTTTGAATTATGCGTCAGACGACGAAACGCAGCAATGCCTATGTGACCTAAGCCTATGTGTTGATGACGGTCTACGCGAGAGCCGAGAGGAACTTTTGAATCGTTGCAGTGAATCAGCTTCAAGTTGTCGAATCCAAACGAGCGTTCAATATCTTGAACTGTTTTTTTGAATCCTGCTGCGCTTGAAATATCATAGCCAGACGCAAAGGTATGCGCCGTATCGAAGCAAACGCCAACCGGCAAATCGTCTTGAAGCGCGGCTACGATGTCTGCGACCTGCTCGAAACTACAACCGATAGACGAACCTTGCCCTGCCGTGTTCTCAATCAGAATCGTCAGTCCGTTTTTTTGACCTGCGCTTGATTGATTCGACGGAGAGCCTTGCAGATTTAAACCTTGCGCCGCTTCCCGTATGGATTCGATAGCGGTTTGAATGCCTGCGTCTGCCGAAGCAGTTTTCGGATTGCCCGGATGGACGACAAGGTAGTCGGCGCCAATTTCCAGCCCGCGAATGATTTCTTGACGGAATGATTGCCGCGAGCGTGCCAGCATCAATTCGTCTTGCGCCGCAAGGTTAATCAAATATACCGAATGAATTGCCAGCGGCCAAAGCTCAGCTTTTTCTCTCGCCTCTTTGAAGTCATCAACCTCCTCTTGCAGGAGAGGGCGTTCACTCCAGCCACGAGGATTGCGCGCGAAAATTTGTAAGCAATCGTAGCCTTTCTCAACCGCCTGCTTGACTGAATTTGGCAAGCCACCAGCAATCGAAGTGTGTACGCCAAAGCGCGGAATTATCTTTTTACTCATTCGGTTTGTATCTCTGGATCCTCGAAATGGTTCGTTAAAGATAAACCTGTATGAAAAGTAAGTAAAGCTTTCAGACTTTCAAAGCATCTTGAAGCTTTGCCAATTCGTGTGGCGATTGACACCGCAGAGCATGTTTCTTAAAGTGAAGGAATCCCAGAGGCAACAAAATTCAAAACGGAGCGAATCAAGATGTCAATTAGCGACAACGTCAGTGAATTTGCAGGCTTGCCGGTGCTGGATTTTGACCCACAGGCAGGCATTCTTTTTCCCCATACCATCGTCTATCGCTTGCGTCTGGATTACAGCAATTATGACGAAAGCAAGACCAACATAGAGGTCATAAAAGGTTTTCTCGCAGACCCGTCGGTTGAGCAGGTTCAAGCCTTCATTATAGGCTTGTGGGGCTACGATTATGACAAGGATTCAAGCAGAATTGTCCAGATGATTGCAGAATCCAGCGATAGATTACCGAACCTGAAAGCGCTCTTTCTTGGCGATATTACTTTCGAAGAATGCGAAATATCCTGGATTCAGCAATCTGATGTTTCGCCATTGCTTTCAGCCTTTCCACAACTGGAATATTTTCGCGTGCGAGGTGGCAACGGTCTCAGTCTGGGCGAACTCAATCACACCAATTTGAAATCGCTGATTGTTGAATCCGGCGGATTGAGCGCAGCGGTGGTGCGCCAAATCGCTTCGGCAAATTTGCCAGCTCTCGAACATCTTGAGGTTTGGCTGGGCGCAGAAAACTACGGCGCAGAGGCTACGATTGATGATGTAAAGCCAATCTTGTATGGGAACCGGTTTCCCAAACTTCGTTACCTGGGTTTGCGCGATAGCGAGATTCAAGATGACATCGCGGGTGCCGTTGCTGAGGCGCCGATTCTCAATCAAATCGAAACCCTTGACCTTTCGCTCGGCATCCTCACAGACAAAGGCGCAGAGGCTTTGTTGCAGAGCGCGCAAATCAAAAATCTCAAGAAACTCGATATTCATCATCATTATGTTTCTGAGGCGCTGGTCGAAAAACTTCAAGGGCTGGGCGTCGAAGTTGACGCGAGCGATAAACAAACGAACGATGAAGATGATGACAAAATCTACCGATACGTCTCCGTAGGTGAATAGCGAGTTGATTTATGCAGAGGGTAAAGGGGCCTAACTTTACGGTCATAAGTTGCGCGGAAAATCGCCGCACAGCCCTCTTTCAAGCCGCTCTTGAGCGCAACGGGCTCGGCAAGGCAAAGCTAATCCCCTGGCTGGATTTTATTCGCAATCGAGCCTCGCTTGAGCCATTTCATAAACCGGTAACCATTCTTCGCATTGATTCTGCGGGCGAAAATTTTGCCGTCGAACGTGAATTCATCGCGCTGGGCGCAGATTTGAATCACGGCACGAAAGCTTCTTTCATTGGCGCAAATCATGCAAGACTGCTTGAATTCGATTGCGGGCGCATACTCTATCCGCGCCAATATTTTTTAGGTTTTCAAGCTTGCTTGCGTCGTCTGGAACAACAACTCGAATTGAGCGAGATTGCCTTGGTGATGAATCATCCGAGGGAAATCGCTTTGATGTTTGATAAACGAAAATGCCATGCCTGGCTACGACAAAACAGCGTCTCCGTTCCAGACTCGCTTGAGGATGTAAAGTCTTACGAGCATCTGCGCGAGATGATGAAAGAAAAGCATTGGCATCGCGTCTTCGTAAAACTTGCGTACAGTTCCTGCGCCAACGATCTCAACGGAAGTCCATCCCTGCTCACGTTGCCAGTTCG
>JANMSG010000439.1:0-2563 GCA_031389065.1 Acidobacteriota bacterium
CAAAATTGCTGCGCGGCTTCAAGATCTTAATGACACCATCGCTTTGCGAAAGTCGAAAGGATTTGATGCCGCCCGCGATAGCGTTGACTCAAATATTGGCAAACAGGAGATGGATAAAGTCCGCATCGTTATTAGCCTGATGAAGAAAGAGGGGCATGATGTTCTTGAACAACGTGCTGCCGAAGTTCAAAAAAGCAGGAGCAAAATTATTTTCACCTTCTCTATCGCCAGTGTTCTCGCTTTTATTTTCGTCTGTATTACCTACTACGTAATTCGTGTCTATATCGCCAAACGCAAGAAAGTATCGCAAGAGCGCGAGAAACTTATTGATGAATTGCAAGATGCTTTGTCGAAGGTCAAGGAGCTGAGCGGTTTATTACCCATCTGCGCCTCTTGCAAAAATATAAAAGACGATGAAGGCTACTGGAGCCAGATCGAACTCTACATAAGGGACCACTCTGCTGCAGAGTTTAGTCACAGCATCTGCCCAACCTGTCTTGAAAAGCTCTACCCGGACTATGTGCACATCATTACCGAAGAGCCATATAAGAAATCATGAAAAGAAGTGGCTAGCCAATAGAACACTATTTCATGATGTCCTTGAATTCCGGTAATCCCCAAATATATTGGCTTTCGTCTGCGTCCCAGGGTCGGCTCACGACAATCATATCCACATAGCGACCGACTAATTTTTTCATCGCTTCGGCTCTTTGCGGCTCATCATTGAAAAGGTTTCTCTCTTCTCGCGGATCGTTTTTCAGATTGAACAACTCAAAGCTGTAAGGATTGCGATTGTAAATCAACTTGTAGCCGTCTTGCGTGATGACCGCGTATTTTTTGGTGTCAGGCGATACGATCTGGTCTGGACGCACAAAGAAAGATTGATACCGATAGGTCTGCTCCGCATAAACCGGCGGATGATCGAAGGGCTCGTTTTTCATCAAGGGAAGGAGACTGACGCCCGTGCACTCTTGCGGATATGCCAGGCCAACGGTGTTCAAAATCGTCGGCCCTAAATCTATGCTGCTAACGTAATCGGGGATGCGACGCGGCTGAAACTCCGGCACATAAATGATGTAAGGAATACGCAACTGCTCGTTGTAAAGCAGCGATGAATGTTTATACATGCCACGCTCGCCCAATGATTCTCCGTGATCTGCCATAATCAAAATCATCGTGTCTTTCATACGTCCGGCGCTTTCCATCCAATCAAACAGACGCCCTAAGTGATAATCTACATAAGCGACTTCGCCATCATAGAGGTCTACCAAGGAGGAACCGAAATTGAATTGCTCATGTTTTTTGTAAGGGAGATGAGTATCCGTGGCGTACAAATAAGCCGCGAACGGTGTATCTTTCGGAGCATCATTTAAGACTTTTAGGGCGACATCAATGGTCTGTTGAAAGGTTCTTACTCTGGCTTCCTGCACAATTCTCATGCCTTTGATGTGACGTAGCATCACTGGCAGGCGGCGCGGAAAGACCATCGCGTTATAGCCATTTTGGGTTATGATTTCAGGCCATCCCGCAAGATGCGCGTCCCATAAGGTTCCCTGCGTGAATTTCGGCATGGCTTCAAACGTATTGGGCGCCGGTGTAAATCCGTTTTCAAAGAGTTGCGCTTTTGCCGCCAGCTTATCAATATTCGGGCTGGTGTTCCTGGCGTAGCCATAAGCGCCCAAATGGTCTGCGCGCAAGGCGTCAACAAAAATATAAATGATGTTCAATCGTTTGGTGTCTTGGTCGGGCAGAGCATGATGGGCTTGCCAAAAGGTTTTCCATTCCTCAATGTCTGCATGGGTGAGGTCACCGCCTATACAGTTATTATCCACGCCATCGCCGATCACTTCAGCGCGCGAAGGGTTGATGTCAGGGTTGCGGTCATCGGCATCGCCGCCACCCAGGAAAGCAGACCAACCATCGCGGTCAAGGTCGAGTGCCCATTGAATCAATCGGATGTGTTGTCGCGTTTGCGTCGTGCGAAAGGCGATTTGAGTCTTCAAGTTTTGATTTTGGTCGAAATAAGTAAACGTGAAAACTGCTGCGAATATGATAAGTATCGCGCCAATAAAAATAAACGGAGGAGGGATGAGACCAAAACCCAGATCAAACGAGGTTTGTCGAATTTTTAATCTCTGAAGATTTGGCGAAGAAAAATAGATTGCGCCGACAAAAGTCATCATCAATGCAAACGTTAAAATGAACAAAGAGCGATGAAAAGCAGGGTCATAACGCTGAACTTCTACGCGAGAGTCAAGGTAGTAAGCGCTCAGAATAAGCAAAGCTAAACTGAGAAATAAGCAATATTTTATTGGCTTTTTTAGGCTTTTCGCGCCTCTTGCAAGGCACAATAAAACCCAGAAAAAGATGAGAAAGGCGAGCATCAAAGCATAAGAAGTAGAGAGTTCGTGATTCAACAGGAAGTCGCGAAGCGCGTCTATCTTTTCGATCTCGCGAATCAAACTAATCAAGTAGGTATGAATATGCGGCTGTTGTTTCAAGAGGATGGCGGCAAAAACAAAAACCGGTAAGCCAACCAAAACGTTTTGCCAATGCCGCGTGG
>JANMSG010000460.1:0-4604 GCA_031389065.1 Acidobacteriota bacterium
AGCATAAATCACCTCTATCACCCGCTTCGCGGGCTCGCTATTGTGTCGGGCATCTGTCCACGGGCTGACACCCGTGGCTTTATGCTACCGCCCGCTTCGCGGGCTAGTAAACAGCACCATCAGATTAGGACACTACCCATCATTTGCGATCAAGACTCAACTTTCTAAGTTATGTACAAGTCCGTCAAAAACATTGGCTGAACAATCAGATATCGATTGGCAGCCAAACCGTGCCGAAAATTCCGCAGCAGATTTCATCTACTCGAAACGACTTTGAAAAATAAATAATTATCCGTGCGCCAATCTGCCGCGGTTTCTCGCATGTGTAAGTGAAAGCAAATTTATTATGCAGTTGGAGGTGGTAATGTTTAAATTGCCAATGTCGTTGATTTCACTTCTCGTTTTAATTGGGGAGTAAGAAGGTGAAGCGAAGCGTTATCAAACTCTGGCACGGTT
Organism: Acidobacteriota bacterium; assembly: GCA_031389065.1. GTDB lineage: Bacteria > Acidobacteriota > Blastocatellia > UBA7656 > UBA7656 > JACQDB01. The sequence goes on from JANMSG010000460.1 coordinate 457, forward strand.
AGCAAAGCAACTCCAAAGTTAAGCTCTTATAGCTTGCTGGGAAAGCATAAAGCGATTATGATGGCGTGCGAGAATTCGTTAGTGCGGCAAAAGCGCCGATAGCTTTTTATATACTTTGTAGTTCGCTGCAAGGTAGTTTATCTCTTTTAATCATCCGTTGTGAGGGACGCCCAATCGGGTATCTTTCACGTAGTACAAAAGTCCTACAGTATAAAAGGCGGTCTATTTAATATCGCCAAACCTATAAAGGAGTTAGTAATGGAAATTAAAAAAATTAATAATTGGAAACGGCAACTGGGATTGATGGCCCTTGCTCTGACAATGGTATTTACTTTAGCCGGAGCACCCTTGATCACCTCTGCCAGTACTTCGGTTGATAAAGACAAGAAGGCTAAAAAAGCCAAGAAGGCAGAGGGTGAAACAACTTCTACGGCTACGAGCACAGAGGAAGTTAATCTCGCAGACTCGAATAGTTCCAGCAATAAGGAAAAAAAGAAGAAAAAGGATTCTGTGGAGTCAGAATCTGCCTCTGAAACAAACTCCAAGAAAAGCGGTAAGGGAAAAAATAGTGCCGACAAGGCCGCCGCTGCCGCCGCCATGCCAAAAGGTCAAGCCATCCTGTGGAAGGGGCACACAGACCTCGGGCAGGTCAATCTCTATTGGGGCGTGGGCGGTGAAGCGGGTGTGCCGAAAGCGCCCTTCACCTTTGTCAAAGAGGACGTCACCGGGACCAATCCCAAAGTGAAAGTGGTTGATGCCAATGGCGTAAAGTGGAATGTGAAATTCGACGAGGAGGTTCACGCGGAAGTAGCCGCCAGTCGCCTGGTCTGGGCGTGCGGCTACATGGTGGAGGCCAGCTACTTCGTCCCTTCCACTAAAATCATTGGCGTCACGGGTCTGGGCAGAGCCAAGAAATTCGTCGGGTCTGACGGCTCAATTACCAACGCCATGTTTGAAAACCGTCCGGATACGATTGCGCGCCGCAATATCCGTTGGACCTGGGATAGCAACCCTTTCGTCGGCACCAAAGAGTTCTCTGGTCTGGCTATACTCAATGTGCTGCTCAACAATTGGGACGCCAAGGTTGATAATAACAACGTGCTGGGTATGTACGGAGACGACAATCAGGTCTATGAGTGGTATGTTCAATCGGACTGGGGCGGCACTTTCGGAAAGATGGGCGGTGTCTTCTCGCACACGAAATGGGATGTTAACGATTACTCGAAGCAGGCTTTCATCTCTGGAGTTTCGGGCGGCAGCCTGAAGCTTAACTATTCGGGTAAGATGGGCAGTTCGCTGAAATCTGTTCCGGTTGAACACGCCAAATGGTTTGCCGGAATCATCGGACAACTTACCGACGAGCAGATTCGCGACGCCTTCAAGGCTGCAGGGGCGAACGATCAAGAAATTGTCGCATTCTCTGCGCGGATTCGGCATAAGATCAACGAGTTAAAAGCCGCTACCGGACGATGATTGATTCGCGATTGGCTGCTACGCTATACAAATATCTGCTGAGAGGGTCGCGCTTGCTCAAGGCGCGACCCTCTCTGTCAGCAGATGCCATAATATTTCGGTTACCGGATATTTCTGTTGCCAGAAAAATTGACACTCGTTAGAGCCAAGATTATGATATAACCCGTCAAATGACTTCAAGATGCCGCATGACGAGACCTTAAAGTATGAAGCAATGCCCCGATTGTAAAAGAGAGATGAAGGAGCAACTGCTTTACTGCCCGTTCGACGGTCAAAAGTTAGTCGCTGTAGAAAATGCTGATCGCTTTATCGGCATCATTCTCGACGATAAATATCGCCTGGAAGAAAAGATCGGCGAAGGCGGCATGGGGAAAGTCTACAAGGCGACTCACATACACATGGCTCATACGCTGGCCATCAAAGTCCTTCATCCACATCTGTCTTCTGACAATACTGCGCTTGAGCGTTTTCGCAGGGAAGCTCAGGCAACCGCGCATATCCGTCACCCGAACGCTGTCACAGTCTCTGATTTCGGCGTCAGCAAAGACACGGGCATCGCCTATCTCGCTATGGAGTTCCTCGAAGGGCTGGAATTGCGCGAGAAGATTCAACAGAAGAAGTGCCTGGATTATGAAGAAAGTTACCTTATCGTTGAGCAGACCTGCCGGGCGCTACAGGCGGCACATGCAAAAGGCATTATTCACAGAGATCTCAAGCCTGACAATATCTGGCTACTGACCACCGAAGAAGGTTTCGAGAATGTTAAGGTACTCGACTTCGGCATTGCCAAGCTGAAGTCTTCAAACTCCATGAATTTGACGCAACACGGGATGATCGTCGGAACCCCTTACTATATGTCGCCCGAGCAGTGTAAGGGCGAAGAGTTAGACTCCCGTTCCGACATCTACAGCCTCGGAGTCATCATTTATGAAATGCTGACCGGCAATGTCCCTTTCATGGCTTCGACGCCGATGGGCGTTGCTCTCAAGCATACGCAGGAATCTCCCTTGCCTCCCCATGAACTACGCTCAGACTTACCTGCGCCGATTGAAGCCGTAATTATGCGGGCGTTAGAGAAGAGAAGGGAAGACCGTCAATCTTCTGCCCTTGAGTTGGCGCAAGAATTTGAAGCGGCGCTCTACCAAGCCGGGATCGAATTGAAGACTCTCGGAACGAGGACGCCTCATTCGGGTTTCTCAATCGGTCTCACAACGCCTCCCCCCAGATATTTATCCTCCTCGGTCAATAATGCCCGCCCGACGGAGTTAATCGTATCTTCTAATACGGATGCTCAAGTATCGCAGCCTGCCAACCTTGGTGTTTCGCAAGCCGGTCTCGCGCCAGACTCTTTATCGAGTTTTGAACAACCGAAGAGCGGCGCGCCGAAGCTTTTGATCATCGCGCTTCCCATTGCCCTGGTGGTTGTTCTCGCGGTTACTCTTTTTGTTATCTTTGGTGGCAAGGGGAAAGTGGTGGAGACGCCTCCTGTGAAACCCGGTACCACAAATCCCAAGCCTGGCCCAACCGTTGTGCCGGAAGGCATGGTATTGATACCCGCCGGAACCTTTACGATGGGGTATAACGAGAGCAATGACGCGTCTGAAAAGCCCGAGCACGAGATAACAGTTAAGGCATTCCTTATAGATAAGAACGAGGTGACCGTTGGCGAGTATTACAAATTTATCAAAGAGAAACCCTACCCCCCCCCTGATAAATGGGATTCAGGATGGAAGGCAGGAAAATTCACTGAGGATGAAGCGAAACTGCCTATAGTCAACATAACCTGGCATGACGCCAAAGAGTATGCACAGTGGTTAGGTAAGCGATTGCCCACGGAACAAGAGTGGGAATATGCTGCCCGTGGGACGGACAAACGTCTCTACCCCTGGGGCAAGGATTACGACCAGAGTTATGCCAATGGAAAAGATTTGCAAAAGGGTAGGACGTTGCCTGTAGGGAGTTATCCGGGCGGACAGTCGCCTTTCGGGATCCTGGACATGTCCGGGAATGTGGCGGAGTGGACTGAATCGGATTCCTTCCGGTATCCAGGCAGCACGAGTATTCCCAAATCTGGAAAGATTATTCGCGGGGGTAGCTTTCTTACTGATAAGATTTTTTTGATGGCAACGACTCGCCTCAACCTGCTTGCTGATAAATTCAGGCCCGACGTTGGCTTCCGCTGTGTTAAAGATGTGCAATAATTATTAATTTCATGATATTCTGCCCGGTGTTTTGAGGTAAAGCATATGTATCGCCTTTTTTGTATCATCATCTGCACGTTATGTTTCGTGAGTACGAGTTTGGTTTTCGCACAACGCGACTTCCCTGAAGTTGAAAAGCCGAAGCCAAAAGTGAAAGCGCCAACAAAGCCGCGACGCATTGTGGGACCGGTGAAGGCACAGAACCGTGGAGACGGCGTGCTCTTTGTGCTCACCGATCCACCCATCGCTCAAATATTGATTAAATCTGGCAGCTCTACCGTCAGGCAGGGGCGCAGCAAAGATGGCGAGTTTCGCGCCGAACTCCCTCCGGGGCTATATGATGTTGAGGTCACGTCACAGCAATACAAACCATTTGTCACGAAAGCCTCGGTGCAGCAGATCGGCACCAAGCCTGTGCAAGCGGACCTAGTCCCAACGACGGGCTCCATTCTCATCGGCTTCAGTTCCCTCGAC
>JANMSG010000509.1:0-3797 GCA_031389065.1 Acidobacteriota bacterium
AATAATTTTACATAAATAAATAAAAATTTTAATATAAACTCACAACCCGGCTGCCACCCACCTACTACCGACCACCGATTGAAAGCAAGGCGCTTGGAATAAAAAGGCACGAAATGCTAAAATGGCGCTGTTGTCGGCAACTCTATTACGATGTGAGCCCTTTGGAGTAATGTCATGAAAATCTGTCCTGTATGCAACGAATCCTTCACTGAGGAATTCAGCTTCTGTGAAATTGACGGAACCAAATTAAAGCGGCAAGGCGGCGCGACCGCCGAACCCGGCGCGAAAAAGGATTGGTCGTTGCTTGGACTGGCTTTAGTATTAGGCGCAGTTTTGATTACTGTCGCAACCATTCTCTTTGCGCCGAAAGCCCGGTTTTCTGCTTCACCGACCAGTTCGGATACTGTAGCAATTGCGACTCCACAACAGACTGCCCCGGCAACATCTGCTGCGGTCATAGACACGACGCCTTCTGCCGGAGTTGATACGCCTCCAGCTTCCGAGGTTGATGCAAGTTTGCCAACTACGGAAACCAGGAAGAAAGAGAAAGTCGCAAAGACCGAGACCGACGAAGCTGCTGCCAATGCCAAGGCTGCGGCATCAGATCCCGACGCAAATTCTAAAGCTGCGAAAGCGGCGGTTCAGCCTGCCGAGCAACCGCCTGCAAAAGCAGCAGCAAAACCTGAGACCGCGGCAGGCGAACCCAAAGAGGGTGAAAGACCAAGAACCGTAGCTCCTCCGGCAGAGACCAAAGAGACCAAGAAGCCCGTCGAAACCAAGCCTGCGGATAAAGAGACAGACCCCAAGAAGAAAGACGAGAAGAAGAAAAAAGGCGGATTCTTCGGCGTTTTCAAGAAGATTTTCGGCAAGGACAATTAGCGCAACTGGAAATTACGGTTTGTCGTCTTTCGACAAACAACCCTGATTGAGCTGTACACCTTTTCGGTTATTTCACATTTGAGATTCAGATTTTGGAAAGAAATTTAGTTTCCAATGTCGCAAAGAGCATTCCATTTCCTATATCTTTTCGCCCGGATTTGCGTCCTGGCGTATAATGTCATAGATCTGTCAGCCGAAAAAGAAGGACTGCACAATGTGGCTAAGGCGAAAAGATAAATCGGAACATCCTTTCGGACTATCCATAGAGCCTACGGTGATGGCGATGGGCTATTCGGATGTCAGCGAATGCTGGCGTTTAGACCAACGCTGCTTTTCCGACGGCGAGGCTTACGATAGAGAAACCCTGCGTTATCTGCTCTCGCACAACAAATCTTTCTGCTACAAAGTCTCCGCCTCTTCCAATGAAATGCTAGCTTTTATTATAGGCATGATTGAACCCGACAACACCGGTCACATCGTCGCGTTGGGGGTTGCGCCCGAACATCGTCGCAAAGGGTATGCGCGTCAACTGATGGATACGGTGGAAGGGTGTTTTTTTAAAAGTGGCATCACCACGGTTCGCCTCGAAGTCCGTATCTCGAACAATGCGGCACAGCGATTATATTTCAATTTAGGTTACGGCATCGTCCGTCGTATGCCCCACTATTACACCAGCGGCGACGATGGTTACTTGATGGTCAAAAATCTGTAAGCGATTTTGTTTTTACTGTATATCTTCCCGCTCAACAAAAAACCATTGGTGCGCCCTGTTGATTGGTGTCATAGTCCATCGTCACTGCACAGGGAAGTGTAAACAGTTGTTCGTTATTCACTATTCACTGACTTTCCTGATCGGTCACCGTCACCGTCGCGCCGCTGTAGCTTGATTGAACAGTGTTGTTATCGGGCAAGGTCACCAGCGTCGTCATTCAAGCTTCACTAGATTCCAACTCTGACCATGATCTACGGTGTGCAGCACTATACCATTTGAACTGACTACCCAAGCTCTACCATTTGAAAGAGCTTGAACGCTTACTAGATCATCGTATATTTCATTCAACTGTGATTCCCAATGCAGTCCTCTATCTTTTGTATGGAGTATGACAGCTTGATACTTTCCGTCTGTATATCGAGAACCGACTACCCATCCTTCTTTTTCATCTGCAAACGAAGCTGAGGTTAAGCCAGTGCTACGTGAGAATGGTGTTTCCTGCTTCTGCCAGGTTTTGCCGCCATCACTTGTGTGAAAGATAAGAGCATCCGTGCCACCTACCCATCCTTGCTTTTGATTTACAAAATGTACGAAGCGAAAATCAGCCGTAGCACCATACTGAGATATTCCTTGATTGAGAATTTGTTGCTCCCAGTTTTTCCCTCCGTCTGTTGTATGCAATATTGTTTTACCCCTTCCAACCCCCCAAACTTCTTCGCGGGAAATTACCTGCACACCTCCTATTCGGGTTAATCCTAAATTTTTAGTAGTTGTCCAAGTTTTTCCACCGTCATTGGTTCTGTGGATTCCTAAAGCTGGTGTTCTCCAACCAGGTTCTTTATAAGCTCCTGTTCCCCAGCCATGTTCTTTGTCAGTGAAAGCTACTATCTGTAGATGTTCTGATAGTAGAGGCGTTGAAGTTATTATCTTCCTCCACAAACCTGAAGTGGCATTGCCGACAACGAAGCCGTCGTCTGTCCAAATAACCGACTGCTCCCGATCATTCCAGGCTATTAAGCCGGGGTGCAGAGTAAATTTTGAGTCAGAGCAAATAGTTACAGATTGTTTTTGCCAGGTTTGCCCACCATCACTTGTATAAAACGCCCCTCGGCATCCTGCTATCCATCCATGCGAATCATCAACGAATCGCACAGAACTTAGCATAGGTTTCTTGTAATTAATGACGTCATCCCCATACGCGAATGCAATAATGGAGAAGAAGAAAAAACAAATATAAGCAACTTTCCACAACATTTCATTACCTCACTTAAAACACTTATCAAAAATAAGCTGAGAGTTGGCACGGCTTATTCTGCCATCCAGGTCTTTGGTAGGATCGTCATCAATTATTGATGTTGCACTAGAACCATATAAAAGTGCACTCGCATGACCGAGTTCGTGTATCAGAGCAAATAGTGCAACATAGTTTTTGTAAATTCGCAAAGATCATTGACAATAAAAGGCTTACCGAAATTTACAAAAAAACATTGATGCACTATCGAATGGAAACCCGTTCTTATTTAACCTTTACTCACCAAGGGAATCATTTTAGCTTTGTAATCAAGCAGGATGGCTTATAATTTCCACGCGGCGATTGTGAACACGTTTTTTCATTGAGCAATTTTTTCATGCAGACAGATAACGAACAGCGCTCTTCGCAAATTATCCAAAATGTCTTGATGAATTGGGCGGCTTTTGCGGCAACCATCGGCATAGGCTTTGCCATGTCGCCGTTTTTAGTGCGAAACCTGGGCGATTCCGTTTATGGCGTCTGGATTCTCGTCGGCTCGCTCGTCGGCTATCTCGGTTTGCTCGATTTCGGCATCACCTCTTCAACGGTCAAATACATTGCCGAGTATCGCGCCCACAACGATCAAAAAGCCATCAATCGCCTGGTGACAACCTCGCTTGCCATCTATTCGGTAATCGGCTTTATCACGCTCGTCATCAGTGCCGTCGTCGCCGTTTTCTTTAACAAGATATTCAACACACCGCTGTCATTTTCGACAGCCGCCGCAGTCGTTTTGATCACCGGCTTGAACCTCGCGCTGTCGTTTCCCGCAGGCGTTTTCGTAGGCGTCATTCGCGGCTATCAGCGCTACGATATTGATTCGGCGGTCACTACCATCAACATCATTGTTCGCGCCATCGTCACCGTCTTTCTCATCTGGAAAGGCTACGGCATACTGGCGCTCGCCTCTGTCAC
>JANMSG010000524.1:0-10675 GCA_031389065.1 Acidobacteriota bacterium
CGCGGCTCCAAGTTAGCCGCAAGGTTTTCGATTAGCGCGGTGATCTTGTTTTTGCGGTCATTGAGATGAATTTTAGCTTCTTGCAAATCGTATGTTGCGGTGAAGAATTTCAGGCGGTCATCTTTTTCTTTGACTGAATCAGGAGAGGATTTCAGTTTATCCAAAACCGTTTGCCCGCCCACATCAATGTCAATCCAGACTTCAGGCTTAACAATGGTCAACTTTTTCAGATTGATGCGCTGCGCGAGATAGCTGATTACAGAAAATTCGCCTTCAATGCGTTCCACTAACGCGAAAGGTTTATCTTCGCCTTCAACATAGAGTTCCAACTTTTCGAAAGTAACTTTGCTGCCGGTGATGTCCAGCTTGGTATTGCCGATTTCGGCGCGTATGCCAGCCTCTTTTAGCCCCGCGATAATCTGGTTGCGTAGAATATTGTCTAATCCACCACTGCGTATATAAATGACGGCGGCGATGGTGAGTAATAAAATTAGACCCAGCAAGAATAGAGAAACATTTCTAATTTTTCTGAGCATAATTCAGTGATTGCCCATAACCTTTATTAGTTGTCCACAACAGATAAAGAAAGAATTTTCATCAATCGGTGTCGTAATACTTGCTCGGCTCTTTCGTATTGCCATCCATAAATTCAAATGGCGACGTCGCAACAACAGCTCGGTACGTTACGGTCGGGCTTTCCAAACCGTCCCGTCTTCATACTTGATTTGCAGTAGCTTCACCTCCACCGGATAAATTGGTGTCATTTGTCTTGTCTTCCGCCTACAACTTTGGCGTAGCGATTGGTTTCCAAACATTGAGCCAAGACTGGTATGGCAAGGATATTCGTCAGCTATCTTTTTACTCAAAGTGGCATTTTGTCCGCTGGCAATCTTCTTTCGCGAGGAGATTTTACGATATACGATTACTTGATCGCCCTTGAAGTGAGGATTGGTATATTCCCAGTCAATAGATTTAATGGTTTTGGCGCTCGCATTTGTCACCCGCAATACAGCATAAAGAGTGACTGTTTGTCTCCGTTCATAACGCCCATATTCGTCCCCTGCTTTTGGCGCGGCGCCTATCTCAGAGCGATAAGCATGTACCTCTGTCGGACGAAGATTGTTATTCGTAGGGATCGGTATGACATCCAATTGAGTCGAGGTTTTGCGTTCAATGCCGAAGCTAAATACCTTCAAGTCAGAAGCAGTTGCAGGTTTTGCATTCTGAGCCATCACAGAGTTGGCAGAAACCATGAAGATTGTAACGAGTATGGATAGAGCCACACTCTGTGGAATTGAGATTGTTCCAAGTCGTTTCAGTTTCATATATCACTACTCCTTTCTGAGATCGGTTAATTTCATTTGAAGTTAATACGTATCGTTTTCGATACCGCTTGTTACTCACACCACCCAGCACTTCTTATGCGAAACGTCAGTCATTCGGGTTACACCTGACTCAACGATCACACTTTCATCAGCAAATCTCCGAGTTAGACTTTTCCTGCTCGAAGGTACTCATCGTTCGATTCGTAAGGTTCCATTTCAATCGCTGTTCTCACAAACTCTGGTCTCTCCGGCTTCTTCACTCGCGGTCATCCTACTTGTCTGGCGCTTATGTATTGCCATCAATGAATTCAAATGGCGACGGCGCAACAACGGCTCGGTACGTTACGGTTGGGCTTTCCAAACCGTCCCATCTTCATACTTGATTTGCAGTAACCTTACCTCCACCGGGTACATTCCTGTCCTTTTTTTTATCTTCCGCCCGCAATCTTTCCCAATCGTCTGATATCCTCTCGTCACGACATGCACCTTTGCGCAATCTGGTTCATAAGGTAGCTCTTTACTAAGAGTGGCATTTTGTCCGCTGCCAATCTTCTGTCGCGAAGTGATCTTCAGATGTGAGATGACTTTATCGCCCTTGAAGTGAGGATTAGTATATTCCCATTCAATGGATTTAATTGTCTTCACACTCTCATTGGTCACACGCAATACAGCAAACATTGCCTTTGTTGATTGCATTTTATACTGATTATACTGGTTGCCGGCTCTGGGCTCGCCACCTAACTCGGGGCGGTAGATAAAGATATCTGTCGGACGAAGATTATTATTCGTGGGGACTGCTTCGACTTCTAATCGGGTCGAGGTTTTGCCTTCAATGCCGAAGCTAACTACTTTCAAGTCAGAAGCAGTTGCAGGTTTTGCGTTCTGAGCCATCACAGAGGTGCTGGAAAACAAGATCACAGTGATTAGTATTGAAAGAACTAAGCTCTGTAACATTGATATAGAACTAAATAGATTATGTTTCATACTATCAGTCTCCTTTCTGATGTTCTCAAACTTCTTTAAAGTTAATTCAAACCGCTTTCGATGGACTGTACCAATATAAGCACCGAATACTACCTATGCGAACCGTCAGCCAATCGGTTACGCCTGACTCAACGATCACACTTTCGTCAGCAAATCTCCGAGTTTGCCTTTTCTCGCTCGCAGTCCCTGTTCGCTTGATTCGTCAGACTCCATTCCAATAGACACACGCTCGATTATTTCCAAATCGAACCCTTCGATGGCAGCGCGTTTCACAGGGTGATTGGTAATGAGTTTCATTTTTCGAACGCCCAAAGAATGCAGGATCTGCGCGCCAATTCCATAATCTCGCGGATCCATATTTTGAATGACCGGAACTTCTGCATCAGCTTCAACACCGTCTTTGCTCTGCTCATCCAGCAGAGCGTAGGCGCGAAGTTGATTAACCAAACCCAAGCCGCGCCCCTCTTGACGCAAATACAGAAAAACGCCGCAACCTTCTCTGGCTATCAATTCGAGCGAGCGATGAAGTTCCCAGCCTGTATCATCTCGTAATGACCCGAACACATCGCCCAACACGCATTGCGAATGAACCCGCACCAGCGTCCCTTGCTCAGCATTGATTTCGCCCATCACGAGCGCCAGGTGGACTTCGGAATTAATCTCATTGGTGAAAGCCACGGCTTGAAATTCGCCGTAAACCGTCGGCACGCGCGCTTCGCCTGAACGATGCACAAGAATCTCTTTCGACATTCGGTAACTCACCAAATCGGCTACGGAAATAATCTTGATTCGATGTTGAGCGGCGAATTCGTGCAGTTCAGACATACGCGACATCGAGCCATCATCATTCATAATTTCGCAAATCACGCCTGCCGGAGAAAGCCCTGCCATGCGCGCTAAATCAACAGATGCTTCGGTCTGACCGGGACGCACAAGAACGCCTCCGCGTCTGGCTCTGAGAGGGAAAATGTGGCCGGGGCGCGCCAGGTCTGAAGGCTTGGAGCGTGGGTCAACAGCGACTTGAATCGTGGTTGCGCGATCTGCCGCAGAAATTCCTGTAGTCACACCGCGACGCGCTTCGATGGAAACGCAGAAGGCAGTTCCCAACGCCGCGGTGTTATCTTGTTCAGGCATTTGCAGAGGGATTTGCAAGGTATCCAAACGTTCAGGCGTCATCGGCAGACAGATCAAACCACGCCCGTACTTCGCCATGAAATTGATAATTTCAGGCGTCACCTTTTCAGCGGCGCAAGCCAAATCGCCTTCATTTTCGCGGTCTTCGTCGTCAACGATGATGACCATACGACCTTCGCGAAATTCTTCTATCGCGTCTTGAATTGTGGCTAACGACATAGTAGTCCTTAGTCCTTAGTCCTTAGTCCTTAGTCACTCGCACGGCTTTTGCTAAGGACTAAGGACTAAGGACTAAGGACTATTCAATACCCTTTCTCTATCAAACTTTCGACTGTCAAATTACTTTTACCCGCGTTGAACTTTTCGTTGTGCATCAGCAATCGCTCGACGTATTTCGCAAGTACGTCTACTTCGAGATTCACTGGGTTGCCACTCTTTAACTGTGCAAGCGTAGTCTCGCGCCAGGTGTGCGGTATAACCGCGACTTCAAACCAATCGTTGCCAAGCCCTGCAACTGTCAAGCTGATGCCGTCAACCGTTATCGAGCCTTTCATGGCAATGTAACGCATTAAATCTTTTGGCGCGCGAAAACGCATTCGATACGCATTGCCTTCGGGCGCGGAGGAAAGGAGCGACCCCGTTCCATCAATGTGTCCTTGAACCATATGCCCGCCTAATCTTTCACCAACCCCGAGCGCCCGTTCGAGATTGACGCGACTGCCGACGCGCAATCCGCCTAAAGTCGAACGACTTAATGTTTCAAGAGAGGCGTCAGCACTAAAGTAATCCGTCCCCATCGTTGTCACGGTCAGATCCAAACCGTTGATGGCTATCGAATCGCCTATGCGTGTGCCTTCTAAAACCGTTTTCGCTTCGATAACAAAGTAAGCCCCTGAGGCGCGACGGTCAACGCGGCGCACACGACCGACTTCCATGATTAAGCCCGTAAAAATGCCCATCGTTACACCAAGTAAAAAGTAAAAAAGCGAAAGGCAAAAGTGAGGTGGCAGGAATGAGGGGAAAGTAGTGATGCGAAAAGATTGCCTCCGCAATGGGTTTGAAATTTCTCTACCACGTTAGCCTTTCGCCTTTTTACTTTTGCCTTTTCGGGATGAGAGCCTGGAATCTAATCACGCTGTCCAAGAGAAAAAAGTTTAGCGATGTGATTCGACAATTTCAAGCACACGCGCAATTACACTCTCAAGCGACAGCCTTGAGGTGTCTATTAAAATCGCGTCAGAGGCTTTCACAAGCGGAGTCGCAGCGCGTTCCCGATCCCGTCTATCGCGTTCTTCGAGTTCCGCTTGCACTTGCTCGAAAGCAACTTCGCGGCCTTTTTCAAGCTCCTCTTTCCAACGTCTTTCTGTGCGAACATCTGGCGAGGCTTCAAGAAATAACTTCACTTGCGCGTTGGGAAAAACCTTTGTGCCAATGTCGCGCCCGTCCATCACCACGCCGCCCGCACTTGCCATCTCCTGGAGTTTATCAACGACGGCTTGGCGCACAGCAGGAATCGTAGCGATGACGGAAGCAGCGCGTGTTACTTCAGAGGTGCGAATCTCTGCGGTTACATCCTGACCATCCAGGTAAACTCGCAGATGGTCAGGGTCACCATCGAGTTTGATTTGCGCGGCGCGCGCGATTTCGGCAACGGCTTGGGAATCATCAAGCGGCGTTTTTGATTGAATAGATTGCAAAGCAACGGCGCGATAGACCGCGCCCGAATCAATGAAGAGAAGATTGAAGCGTCTGGCAAGAGTTTTACCAAGCGTACTCTTTCCCACACCCGAAGGTCCGTCAATGGCAATTACAAGTTTGTCCATGTTTCAAAGATTACACACGATAATCACATCATTCTCTTTTGCGGCTTCATTGAAAAAATTTTCTAACTGTTTGTAAAGCCCCAAAAGGTGTTGCCAACTCCACTCTCCCCATTCTTCGGGGGAAATTGGTCGCGTACCGGGGAACGGTTTATAAGAATACTGTTTGTATCGTGTGCGCAAATCTTCGGGCAATATTTGATTTAGCGCGCCCGCAACCTCTTTCACTTCTTCAGGTGTAAGATACCTGTGGTAATCGTAGGTTGCTTCATATTGCGTGTTATGCCCGCCCATAATTGCATTTCGCAAAGGCAATGGAGCCTGACTGTGACCAGAAAATGTAACTTCACCGGTCAGTAGAAAATGAAGCACCTGCCATTCTTTTTCAATATCCAGATAGCGATTGATTGGTTCCAGAATATCCCACTGCCCATAGTCAAAATTTCCGTCCCACAAAAACTTTTCACCCCAACTGTTATCTGTTAATAATCTATCAAGCTCATTCGGAGTAATTCGCCTGTAGCATTGTTCTATTCCCATGGTTCATACTCTACACAGACACCAAAGATTTTTATCAGAAAGCCAAATCTGTCAATTCTTACTTTTCCAGCAAAAAGCCTCTACCGTAAAACTGTTTTTACAATTTCCAACGCAGTTTCACAATCGTTGCTTATGATGAAACATCAGGAGAAATTTTGTTCTCAAGCTGGGTCACTCTTTTGTTGGCATTCATAGTTAATTCGCTGATCTTATGTGCAAAGTCGCGAGCGACTTCATTAGAGATCAACAATCTCTCCATAGCTTCGCGCCAATCATGTCCTTTTGTGTTTGTATCAACCCTTGCAGGTCTTGCCAACAGAGCGATTCTGGCTGTCAATTCGCTTATCCGCCAAGACAGCCATTCAATCTTTTCGGACATTGCTTTGATTTGAGAGCTTACTCGTACTTGTGCTTCTTTCAACTCGTCCAGTCCCACAGTATTTTTCGCCTGCTGTTCGACGATGAACTGCATAGTCCTTGCCATCTCTTCTTGCGTCATAGACTTTTCCTCAATTTGAAAAAGCATCTAACTCAATACTGTTTTTACAATACCGAGCGCCGTTTCACAATCGTTGCGGCTCACGTCTTTATGCGTAACCATTCGCATCTCTTTGGCGCTGATGCCGTTGGCAAGCACACCCTGCTCTTTCAACTTTGCTGACAAGTCATTGGTGCCAAGGCCGGTTGCTGAAATATCGAAAACCAGAATATTGGTCTGCACTTTTTCGGGGTCAATCTTGACGCCGGAAATTTCAGCCAAGCCTCGCGCCAACATCTGCGCGTTGGCGTGGTCTTCTTCTAATCGTTTGGTCATCTTTTCTAGCGCAATAATTCCTGCGGCGGCAATGACGCCGACCTGTCGCATAGAACCGCCGAACATTCTTCGCACCGCAAGAGCGCGATCTATAAATTCTCGCCTTCCGACAATCAATGAACCGATGGGTGCCGCGAGTCCTTTCGATAAACAGAACATCAGCGAATCAACGGGTCTTGCGATATCTTTGGCATCTCGTTTGAGCGCCGTGGCAGCGTTAAAAATTCGCGCTCCGTCCAAATGCACGGGCAAGCCTATAGCGTGAGATTGTTCGCAAATCTCTTCGATTTGTTCAACTGTCATCACCGCGCCGCCAGCCATATTGTGAGTATTCTCAAGCGTGACGAGTCCGGTTTGCGCTACATAATAAGAGGTGCGCGGGCGAATCGCCGCTTCAATCGAAGGCCAATCAAGAATGCCGTCTTCGCCGCGAACCGGTCGCGCAAGCACTCCGCTGACAACCGCCATCGCGCCCATTTCGTAATTGAAAATGTGACTGCGTTCTTCGGTGATGACCTCTTGACCGGGTTGCGTGTGCAGTCGCAGACAGACTTGATTGCCCATCGTTCCCGAAGGAACAAAGAGCGCGGCTTCTTTGCCGAGCCTCTCTGCGGCAAGCTCTTGCAGGTGATTCACGGTAGGGTCTTCAAGATAAACATCGTCTCCGACTTCTGCGCGCATCATCGCTTCGCGCATCTCTTCGGTCGGTTTCGTGACCGTATCACTGCGCAGGTCTATGTAGTTCATGGTCTCCTCGAATGATGAATTTGATTGAGCGGCAATGATAACACTTAGGTGTCAGGAGTCAGAAGTCAGGTTTTTTAATGAAGACAAAATCAAAATGAAGCAATGATAAATCATTGCCTGATGGAGACTCTTTGCAACTTAGAGATTGATGGTTCTCCTTATTGTAGGAGAATTCTATCCAGTTTTTTAAGAAAAACATCCTTATGTTCGACTCTCATATTTCCCCCATCTACGTCCATGGTTACGGCTCTTCCATTTACATCAGTCCCTCGTTTATAACGAAATCCAATTGTCCAACCCATTTTACCGATCTGCCGTCCTTTACTGATGGAGAAAGCTTTTCGTTCGAGTGTGTCATGACGAAATTGCAGCGTTCGCTCTGCATCACTTTCCCACTCGATAGTTTCAGGAGTTAGCTGAGATTTGTCGCTCATTGGAGGTAAATCTGTATACCCGTTATCGGCAATGAATTTCTCTGCTGCTTCTACAACAGCCTGTTCATTAAGCGGAGCATCGTTTTTAACCTGATAGGTTAGCTCCTTTTTATTATTGTTCTCAACTGAATCAGGGAGTGCAGTTGTTGCGGTTTGAGTAGGCTGATGACAAGCGCACAGCAAAAGGTTTAGTTGAATGATAATAGCGAAAAGTAAAACTTTTTTTTTGACCCTGATATTCATATTACGCTCTTCCTATCGGCATTTTCGGTATCTGCCGTATTTAACATAATTAAGCGCTATTTTTCTTCTGGCTTCTGGCTTCTGATTGCTGACTCCCTATCTACACTGGCGTAAACGCCGCGGCGGGCGCGCACTTTGATTTCAGGGCGGGTGACGAAAACTTTTACGGGGTGAAATTCTTTGTCGTTACCTTTGCGATCCGCCGAATAAGCGACAACGAATTCCGTTCCCATCTCTTCGACAACTTTGCCAGCCAGGATTGCGCAGGTCACGGCTCTATCTTTTTCTTCAACAAATCCAGGAGCTATCGGTTTATTAGGTTTTTTGTATTCGATTCGCTTATCCGAATTCCATACGACACCGCCAGTCTCTTCTGCCAAACCTTTGAGTGTAAATTCTGCCGCCTCGAGTTGTTTCACATAATTTCGCATAGGCTCGTAACGCTTTCGCACTTTCGGGTCTATCATTTCATACCATGCGAGCTTATGAAAAACGCGCGCCCTCAACTCTTTGATGATCACCGCATTTTGATTGACAATATAAACGGTCGCTCTGGCGCGATGCAGCGCGGCAAGCGCCTCCTTAAATCCCGAAGGATTGAAAGAATCAACGCCATCCGACAAAAGCACGACGGTGCGAGGACCTTTGATTTTCGGCAGGATTTCGGTCGCTGCATACATCAGGCATTTGTAATATTCGGATTTTATGCCCGGTTTTGGTTTCATTTTCAACGCCTCGCTGACTGCCGTTTTGTCTGTAGTCCAGGGCGAAATCAAATCAATTTTTTCCGCGTAAGTGATCACTGCGGCATGATCTTCTTTCCCCAGGGCATCGAGCATGCTCAAGGCGATTTCTCTATTCACGTTGTTGTCTTTGCGAAGATTGACATCGCCACTCATGTCTATGATGAAAAGCACATTGGCGGGCGAACGCAAGACGGCAGTTATCGGTTGACGCTTGCCGTCTTCTGTGACGATGAAGTCTTGCTTCTCAAGATAGGTCGGCACTTTGCCGTTGCTGCTGCGAACGCTGACGGGCAATAACACTTCATCCGTGCGTAACTTCAACGTGTCTTTGTCATCTTGATTTTGATTGCTCTGAATTTGCTTGTCGTTTTGCGGATTGCGAATACGCCCGCTCTGCGCGTCAACATATATATTGAATGAAATGGCAAAGCACAAAGCTAGCGCCACTTTGAACTTTACACTTACCGATTGTTTAGTTTTCAAAGTACCCTTTAGATTTCTCATAACCATTCTCAAACAAAAATTACGAAAACTTCGTTCGATAACAGGCGACCTCGCGCCGTAAGCCTCATATGATTGCCGGCAATTTCAACGAGACCTGCTTCGGCTAAACGCTCAAGTTCTGCACCGTACCGTTCTAAAATATCCAAGCCGTATGCGGCGCGAAACTCTTCAAGATTGACACCTTCGCTCAAACGCAAAGCCATAAAAATGGCTTCTGTAGCCCGTTCTGTGTCATCAAGCTCGCGCCTCTCGTTTATTGCGTGACCTTGCCTGGTAACCTGTTCGATATAGTTTTCCGTTTTTAAGGTATTCACCCAGCGCATCCGTCCATCATAAGAATGCGCTCCACATCCCAATCCATAGAACGGCGCATCCGTCCAATATTTCATATTATGTTTTGCCCTCAACAACTTTTTTTGATCTGGGGAAGCAAGCGCGAAATTGGAAATCTCGTAATGTTCGTATCCTGCCTTTCCTGTAGCGTCGCAAATCATTTCGTACATTTCAGCCGCCAGGTCATCATCAGGTTGGGGTCTCAGTCCGCGTTTGATTTGCCCATAAAGTTGCGTGCCTTCTTTGACTTCAAGCAAATAGAGAGACAGATGCTCTGGGCGAATCTCCAGAGCCTGGCGCAGATTGAATTGCCAGTTCGCTTTGGTTTGTTCGGGCAATCCGGCAATCAAATCAAGACTGATGTTATCAAACCCTGCATCACGCAAAGATTCAATCGTCGCTCTGGCTTGATTGGTGTTATGAGTCCGACTGAGTGAAACAAGTTCCGTATCAATGAACGATTGCACGCCGACGCTGGCGCGGTTGACGCCAGCCTTGCGCCAGCCTTCCATCTTTGCTCGCGACAAGGTTGCGGGATTGATTTCAATGGTGATTTCCGCGTCTTTTGCTACTTCAAAATTGCTACGACAGGCTTCAATGATGTCATTCAACTGCTCTGCTTCAACGATTGAAGGAGTGCCGCCGCCAAAAAAAATGGTGTCAACATTGAGTTTTTCATTTTTTGTGTGACGATTGTTTACTCGTATTGCGTGATTCCCTTGGTCAGTCAATTTTGTCTTCTCAACATCTCTATTCGATTCTATGCTAATTTTATTACGGCACAGATTTTGTCCCCAATAAACAACTTCTTGTACGACTGCGCTGATATATCGTTGTGCAAGATCGCTGAAAAAATCGGTGGTGTTGAAATTACAATACGTACACTTTCGCTCGCAAAAAGGAATGTGAATATAGAGTCCGGCTGTTTTGTTCACGAGAAAAGTATAGCAAATAGGTGACAGGTGACAGGGAACAGGTGACAGGGATAAAAAAAGAATCGTAACTGATTAGGTCAAAAAGGAGATTTTAGCTGATTAGCTATTTGATAACA
>JANMSG010000533.1:0-2850 GCA_031389065.1 Acidobacteriota bacterium
TTGAGCAACATTCTTACAGCGAACCGTACGTCTTGAAACATTTCGTCCTCCAGTCTTCTTGGTTGTAAGCGCAAGGCATCCCAGAGTGCTCCCAGGCTCCGCCATAGCAAATCCATTTTGTTGCGCCAGTCGAGTTTATCCCATTCAGCCAGCAGCATTTCGCGGTAGCGCAACTCGGCATCCCACTCCTGACGCCAGTCTGCGCGCAAGCGGCGGGGCACCAGTACACCGATAAAGTGAACCAGCAAAAAATAAGGGCTTGAGAAACGCTCTTTTATGCGCCTAGAAAACCTCATCGCTTCATCCTGATTTTAAGCCTGAGAAACCTCATCATTTCATGCTCGCTCGCGGACTGGCTTGTTGGACTTTGCTGCTGGTGTCTGCTCTAAAAGCCTGTAACGCTTGGCGGCTTCGGCTAAGGCTTCTTCTCCGTCACGAGTAAGTTCGTAGTATTTTCGCGGCGGGCGCATCTCTTGTTGAGCAATACTGTGCTTCTCCCATTTAGAGGTGACCAGATCAGATTCTTCCAGCCGCCTGAGCGCCGGATAAATTGTCCCGCTCGGCAAACCCGTGATGTCCATGATGTCGAAACCGTAACAGTAGCCATTGGCCAGCGCTTGCAAAATGATCGTTACTGAAAAAGAGAGATAACCTTTTCCCATGATGTAATCTTCCTTTAGTTAGCTGTGTCGTTTACTCTTTATATAGTTTACTACATAGGGGTGTCAAGCGAATCTCTTGATTCTACAAAGAAAATTTCTGGGTAGTGCTAAACAAGTAATGTTGCTGATTTTTTATTATCAATTGCCGCGGGCTTCAGCTCGTATCTGAGGGAAAGAAAAAGAATGGCTTTAGCCAAATCACAAAATGAAATTGATTCCTTATCGCTTTAGCTAAAGCTGAAAGGAGGACTGATTTTTCTTTCTCTTTGGCTAAAGCCGATTGGCTTGTGCTACAGATCCACGAGCTGAAGCTCGTGGCAATTTATCAAGCATTACTTTTTTAGCACTACCAAATTCTGATTGCCTATTTTTCCGGCAGGTTATTCGATTCATCGTTGCCTCTGAGCAACGGCAATCGTTTGTATGATTCGATCATCAGCTTCAGAAAATTGTCTTCAGAAAGGCGGTCGTCGTTGCGCAACCCCATTGCTCCGACCACGCCTATTGCCAGCAATGCGCCAATGATGATGACGCCAGTCGTAACTCCCGCAGTCACCGACACCCACTTGCTGATTGCTACTGCTGCGCCGACGATTGCGCCAAGCAAAATGACAAATCCAAAGACAAAAGACATCATTGAACCTAACGGATTATTTTTCGAAGGTGGGGCAGGCGGTTGCGGTTTGGGTTGAATCTCTTCAGGCATACGTTGTGGGAATCTCCTTTCGTTCAAGTCGCGTTCACGGCGTTCCATTCGGGTACTCAACTCTTCGACGCCATCGAGCAATTCTCTGACAGAAAACTTCTTCCGCAATTCGGGGATGACGATTTCCAGTTCGTTCATCTCTTCGTGTACGAGCAATTCTTTGTACGACACCAGCACTTGCGGAAAGCCTGGCACGGGGATCATCTGCTTGATCTCAATTTTGAAGTTGCTGTTGATTTCGTCAAAAGCCGAGCGAATTACCGCGAGGAAAGCGCGGCGGGTCTGTTCTTTGCCGTTGATTGCAATAAAGATTTTGCGGTCAACCAGATCGGCTTTGATCTTGGCTCGATGCTCGCCGTTTTGCAGGAAGACGCCGTTCTTCCAGTAATATTGCTTTTGGATGTACTGGTTCATGCGGACGATGAAGCGGGAGATGACGGAGTCGAGCAGCGTTTCGACATAATGGTATTGAAATTTCAGCGCGTCAGTATCGTCCCACGGAATATCTAGTTCGTTGTCGTGTAGATGACGCGGGATCAAGTAATGTCCCGGTCGGTCGGTAAACTCGAAACACAACTGAAAATGCTGCATCACTTTAATCAGTCGCTCGTGGGTGTGCGACGGATAGCGAACCTTGGCATCCGGCAAACCGGTCAAAATTTTGCCCACGTCTTTCAGATCGAACTGTCCTTGATCCCTGACCAGTTGCGCCGAAGTCAATAACCCGTACACGCCCTGCGTCACCCAGCGCGGATTGAGCACCTGCGTGTCGCCCGGAAAACGAATGACCGTGCCCAAATCGTGCAGCAGTCCGAGCAAAGATTTTTGGAGGTCTTCGTCATTCAAATTCTCTTCACCGCAGATTTCCAGATACTTTTCGACAGGGATGTAATCGGCCTGCATCTCTTTCAGCCGTCGTTTGATGGCAAGCCATCCGCCGGGCCACATATCACGCACATGTTTTAATTGGTCAATCTCCCGGCAAATCGTCGCTGTCAATTTCGCAATGCCTTCGCCTGTCTCACAAGAAGTTTCTACGAAATCCCTGATGTTGTACTTCTCCTGCAAAGCTTTGCGATCCAGATTGAGCGCGCGTTGGCCTTTCAACTGGTCAATCTGGTTGATGACGATGATGATGGGCGAAGCGCCACCGAAACTTTCGATCAGTTTCAGCCAGTATTCGATATTGCTGATCTGATCGCCTTTGCGCGCATCCACCACCAGCAGGTAAAGGCTGCGCGTGGTCAGAAAGAACTGGTGCGTTGAATGCTGAATCTCCTGCCCGCCGAAATCCCAGATGTTCAGTTTGACCGGCTCGCCCTCGCCTTTCACCTCGCTCTGGACAACCTTCATCTCATCGTTGATCTCGACACCGAGCGTTGTCTGTTTCTGCGGATTGTAAGTGTCGTAAATCAACCGCTCGACCACCGAGCTTTTGCCGACTTTGCCGTCTCCGACCACCAACATCTTCGCCTCGTTCAA
>JANMSG010000547.1:0-2762 GCA_031389065.1 Acidobacteriota bacterium
CCCTGCGCGGACACCCCGTATCTTTAGGACGGGGAGGAGCGCAGTATTGCGATTGCTCAAACTAAATCGGTTTGTTAGACTGTCGAATCTAACAGCTTAAAGGCACGAAACTCTGCAAAGAGCGGATACGGTTATCGAAGAGCTGAGCGCCAAAACTTCGGAAACTTTGGCTGCGTGAAAGTCGCAATTCTCCAATAACTATCGTGTTCGGGCACCGGTCAATGTGCCTATCGCAGCCGGAGAGTAGACCGAAAACCTACTCCGCAGTTCCGAGCCGCAAGCCGCTTTCTTCAGGAAGCGGTATTTGACGTACTTCTCTACTGCTTAAAAGTTCAGATGTTGAATTGTTTGTTCAAGGAAATGAAAAGAAACATCATCACGTTGAGAAGCAATCTCTAACCATGATCTTCGCGGTCAGAGACCGCTTCTCAACGCGAAATATTGGATTTCACTTCTCTTCCCTTACTTGGAGCTTTCAACGGATGTTGAAGTGCCAAGGGTAGCCTTTTGCTCTTTTTGTGAGTAATAATCAGAGACGTACTCTTTGAGATCGCCGTGTCCAAAGCCGTAACTGAAATCAAACTTCTTCATTTCGGCATAAGCTTTCGTATAATCCCAGCCATCTTTCTCTATGCGATAGACAGCCGACATTAAACCCGTGCGATGACGACCACCTATGCAATGCACATAAAGCGGTAGATTTGTCGGGTCGTTGGCAATTTTCATAAACTCTTGGACTTGCGCATCAGCCGGTCGCTTGTCGTCCCTCATGCCAATATAAACATATTTCATACCTGCGGCTTCAACCAATTCCTGTTCGTCCGCTTTCGCATCAATTCGCAAATTGATAACGGTTTTAATGCCCATTGCGGCGAGGTCTTTGTAGTCCTGCCCTTTGGGTTGGGCACCGCGAAAAAAATTATCATTTATGCTGCCGAAATTTTTGATGTTAATTTTGAAATTTGACTGCCCATCCTGGGCGATTGATGAGATAGCGAGAGCCAGAACGGCAATCGCAGTTGCTACGGAAACTGTTGAAAATTTTCTTAACACGCGCATACACACTCCTTACTTCTCTACTTTATTTTTTTTTAATCTCTGCCTACTTTTTCAGGGGATTGCGACTATTATGATACCTTTTTGGCTTTACAGGTTGCAATAGTCAATTTGTTAAGGTTTTATTGTGTTCTTCCACAAAAATGAAAGGAGTAAGCGCTTGATTGAGAACCGCCCTTTGAGAGAACGAGCCAGAGATTTTTTTGCCGCCCTGCAAGACGAAATATGCAGCGGATTGGAGGCTTTGGATGGCGCGGCAGACTTCCGCGAAGACCTGTGGACGCGCGAAGGCGGCGGAGGGGGTCGCACACGCGTCATTGAAGGCGGCGCGGTCTTTGAAAAAGCCGGTGTAAATTTCTCCGAAGTCTTCGGACATTTCGATGAAGCCTTTGCAGCGCGTATGCCAATTGGTAGCGGCACAGAGTTTTTCGCCACCGGAATCTCTCTGGTTCTTCATCCCTTAAATCCTTTCGTGCCGACGGTTCACGCAAACTTCCGCTACCTTGAAAGAGGCACGGGTGGCTGGTTTGGCGGCGGCGCAGACCTCACACCCTATTATCCGTACCGCGAAGACGCTGTGCATTTTCACAAGACCCTGAAAGCCGCTTGCGATACATTTGACGCGTCATTTTATCTGCGATTTAAGACCTGGTGCGACGAATATTTCTACCTCAAACATCGCAATGAAGCGCGAGGCATCGGCGGCATCTTCTTCGATTATTTAACCGGCGATACAGTAGCCACAGACACTCCGTCAGAAGATAAAAGCGCAGAAGATGAACCGGCAGAAGACGAAAACGCAAAGCGCGAAAACTTATTGACTGCCAATGACAAACTCGAATCGGTCTTCGAGTTTGTGCAAACAGCAGGGCGCGCATTTCTTCCCGCCTATTTACCGATAGCCAAACGTCGGCTGAGCGAAACGTACACCGAGCGCCAGCGTGAGTTTCAATTGATTCGTCGCGGGCGTTACGTGGAGTTCAATTTAGTCTATGACAGAGGCACAACATTTGGGCTTGAAACACGCGGACGCACGGAATCAATTTTGATGTCGCTGCCACCACTTGTGCGCTGGGTTTACGATTACCAACCCGAACCGAACTCCCGCGAAGCCGAAGCCTGGCAGTTTTTCAAAGCTCAGGATTGGTTGAAAACGTAATTGAGAGGGCAACAATGGAACTGGATTTTGAAGAGAAATATCAACAGGAACTTCTAATCCTAGAGTCTGCGATTGGTTCAATATATAAAGACAATCCACAAATGACAGACTACAGCGTCATGGAAGCTCTTGATGTTTTGATACGATTTTATCAAGCAGAGTCGCTTGGTCGCGTCGCACCTTCTCGGAGGCTCGAACCGCTAGACCAAGAGCTTCACAATAAAGTCGGAGCCGTATGCGAAATGCTGATGCGCAGAGGTACTCTTGTAGATGAAGACGGAAATGAAGTGAGTCTGGATGAACTGGCTCTGTTGGCTCCAAATAATTCTGCAAGCACGCTTGAAGAGGTTCTTGCCTGCCTCAAGCGCATAAGAAAATCCGTGACGCGCTGGAATAAAAGTAATGGCAGGCGCGGCTACCTGGATTTCGTGAAGCAGTTTGTTTGAGGTTGTGAACTTATCGGCTTCACGAAATCTAGATGGACGGCATACCCAGATGTGGAGGGGTCGCAGACCCCAGTCAGAACCGGGAGCGGTAGCGACCGGGT
>JANMSG010000551.1:0-2627 GCA_031389065.1 Acidobacteriota bacterium
TAATTCCGACGGCGACCGATCAAACGCGAAGCGATAAACGGAACTTCCTTTGAGAGGTCGGACGAAGCGTTTGAAATGGGTAACGCCGTGCGAACCTGCTTTGATGAGGGCGGCAAAATTATTCGGATTGGGCGGTCCGTACATAAAATCAACACCGTCTTCGTGCATCTCTTTCAAGCTCAGGCGATGCAGCGCAGTGGCTAATCCGCGACGTCTTGCGCATGGGGCAATGTAACAATCGCCACCGATGGAACCCGTTCGCTCGACACCGTCAACGATAGCTTTTCGAGGGAAGATAGAAGTACAGCCAACCGCCTCGCCTGTCGCTTGCTCGATAGCAAGCCAGGTCAAAGCGCGACCATGAGGATTGGAGAGGTACAGCCAGTCGTAGCGTTCAGTGATGTCTTCACTCCACATCTTAGAGACGATGCCGATGACACGTTCTCTGTCTGCTTCCGCTGCCCTCCTCAAGAGAAAATCATTCCCAACGGGATAGTGGGACATAATTTAGTAGCCGTTCAGTTCTTTTGATTCATGTAAACCGAAATAACGAATGACGGTTTTTTCGGGCAAGATCGTGAAAACTTTTACGAATCGGTTCACATGCGTGGCGCATTGATAACAATATTTGTATTGAAGTCTGCGTAAGAGACGCTCATTTTTAACTCGGCGTTTGGCGATGAAAATTCCATCTTGCGTGGTAATTTATCGCCATTTCCTATCCACAAACGAATTGTGCTGGGGATCACCTTATCGTTTTTCTTCTGCTCCTCAATCGTAATTTCATATACCGTCGTCGTCGTTCCTGCAAGAATCTCTTCACCGACGGCCCACGCCGACATGGAGATGCCCGGAGCGCTAAGCGCCATCTGGAGCATATCTTTCGGATTGAAGGCATCGGCTGCGCTCGCCGCATCGGTCTTCGTCTTCCAGGGCTCAGTCTTTGTCCTGTAGTAGACCGTCGAACCTATTCTGATCATCTCCACTCCGTTGCTGCGGAATCGCGTGCGATTCGGGAGCACAGTCTCAATAATGGTTTCACGCTCTTCATTCTTCAAAGTAGAAACTTTCATGCGCATACGTAGCGATTTGACTTTCTCCAGTTGAGCGAAAGTATTTTCCAAGACCGTGCGTGGGTTAACACTAACGTAACCTCCGAGAGTTGTGTCGGCTAATTTTTTTTCGGTTTCGCCAGAGTTTCTGACAGGTGGCATGATCATCCTGCCGCCTTCAAAATTATCCATTGAGAGTCTGGGCGTTTGGCGTTTGGGCACTTCCTGCGCCTTACTACCCGGCGCGCCAAAAGTAAGAACGAAAGCGACAGCAAAAAGCGAAGCGATTCTTTTCATACGGATTCTCCGATTGTTTAACACTAGGTTTCAAAGCTTTCCGGAGGGGCTACAAGCTGTTGAGAGAATACGTCGAGCAATGGATTGAGTCAATAATAAAGCTGTTTGCCTATGCTACGGCTTTCCTTGTGATCTGTTCAGCAGCCAGGCAAAAGTTTGTGGCTAGAGCAATACAGTGAATCGTGAATCGTGAGGAAGTGGCGGCAAGCGATAACTCTTCTGCTCGCGCTGTTCTTCACTTTTGCCTTTTTACGCGAAGCGCCTACGCTTTTGCCTTGCGAAGCCTTTTGCCTGACTGCTTATCTGCCTTTGAATATTGGCGCGCGGCGTTCTTTGAACGCCGTAATCGCTTCCAGCAAATCTTCCGAATGCAAAAACGCCGAATTCCAAACCCCTACATAGCGCAAGCCTTCGGCGATTTCATGACCGATTCGCTGATTCATCACCTGCTTGATTCCTTGAACGACCAAAGGAGGGTTGGCGGCAATTTCGTTTGCCAGTTTGCGCGCCGCTTCCAGTGCGGCTTCCTGTGAATCATAAACGTCGCTGACCAGTCCGATTTGCCGAGCCCGCTCGGCATCAATGTCTTTGCCTGTGAAAGCGAGTTCTCGCGTCGCAGCGTCGCCGATGATGTAAGGCAAACGCTCGAGACTGCCGATGTCTGCAACCATTGCGACGCGGACTTCACGCAAACTGAAACGCGCGTCGGCAGAACACAAACGAATGTCACAAGCCGAAACCAGATCCAGACCGCCGCCGATGCACCATCCGCTGATTGACGCAATGACAGGCTTGCGGCAAGTGGCAACGCGGTCGCAGGCTTGTTGCATATCGCCTACTTTATCTAATAATTTGGTGCGCTCGCCTGCAAGGTTTTTCCCGATTGCGCCAATATCTCCAGCCATCGCCATCAGGTCTAAGCCATAGCTGAAATTGCCGCCATCGCCGCGAATGACGATGACGCGAACCTCTTCATCGCGGTCTAGCGCGGCAAATAATTCGGGCATCTCGCGCCAGAAATCCGGTCCCATCGCGTTGCCTTTGCCCGGACCGGTCAATACCACTTCGCAAACGTTTTCTGCTGTTGTCACTCGCAGTGATTTGTATTCCGTGTTCATTTATTGCTTGCTCCTCTATGAATAATTCGAAGATTGATGCGAGCATCTTGCCTGATCAGCAAAGGAGAGACAAGGTGAAAAGGAAACCAGCGAGGCAACCTCAGTCATCCGACGAATTTATAGCCGAGTGTCGGCCAGCTTGGCCGCGAGCGGACCGGCG